>MFKY01000058.1 GCA_001781175.1 Candidatus Kaiserbacteria bacterium RIFCSPHIGHO2_01_FULL_55_37 | reverse complement strand
AGTTCAAGTCCTTTTCTGCGGCAGACGGAGATTTCTTGCTCAATATGACAGCCATTGAAAATAAACTTAGCACACATCTCCTGAAGCGCAAATTGACTTTTAGCTTCTTCCTTTTCCTTTCCTGTCGTCACCGACGAGGGCGTCAAAGTCTGGCCTATCTGCAACACCGTTCACGGCCTCGGCAACGAGACCATTCGCTGGCAACTTGCTTGATTGACTTTCCGTACTATCAGATACAAACTCCTACGCAGAGAGCCTGTTTTATGCACCCACAGGCTCCGAATGGAGAGCGCCGTGAATAGTTCGAATCCGCCGAAATCGGCAACGAAACCCGATGACGACGATATGAGCTGGCCGGAAATGCTTGGTCTCGGTATCCTTCTGGTGATCCGATGGCCATTCACCCCGTTCTGGAAGGAGCGCGAATTTGACTACGACAGCCCGAATCCCCTCCCGAAAAGCAAGCATCCTTACGCAATCCTCTGCACTTTCGGCATCATCGCAGAAGTGGCGATACCGTTCATGTTCTTCGGCCTGTATTTTGGTCTTCTCTACGGGCCAAAATGGCCGGTGTGGGTGGCAGTCGGAGCTTTTGCCATCTTGACCGGCATCCGCATTTACATGTACGGCCGAAACGAAGCGCGTGGTTGGTACTGGTGAATCGCCCACCGGAAATCCAACTCCCAAATCCGCGGACACTCGCTGTTCGCGGGTGTTTGCTTTTTGGGCGAGCAGATGAAAACGGAGATTGACTCGTTTCGTGGTTTTGTGTAAAGTCTCCGCGGTTGCAGTTAAATGGGGGACAACATCATGCTCCGAAGTGTCGACCATCCAAAAGAGGGCTGGTTTGAGCGGGTCTGGAAACACGATAAGGATACGCTGCTGTGGCTGTCCGTGTATGCCTCATGCGCCCTTGCCGGCCCACTCATAGGGGTGGGCGGCTGGTGGGTGTGGCAATTCGGTCTGCCGTATTGACCATCTCAGACGTTACCCGCGAGCAGCATCCGTTCGCGGGTGCTTGCTTTTATGCGAGCGGCTGGTGTTCGATATAGTACACAATCTCGGCAACGGAACTATCCATTGGAAAACGTCTGATTGACACATATCCGTAAAGCGTTAGTGTTGTCGCGGCAAACCAAGGGAGGAGTGCCATGTGGGCTGTTAGGCTTGTTGCGATTGGAGCGGCATCCTGGACTGGATCGTTCGGCTCCGTCATGTTCATGCACTACTACGTACCGCTCTCGTGGCGAGGGTGGATCAGCACGTTCTTTCTGACAATCTTTATATTCGTCGCCTTATATGAATGGCGTCAAAAAATAAAGAAACAGAAGGTTCTTCTCAAAGAATGAGCGCGGGCAATGGGGCCCGCGTGCATTGAAAAGCAGGCACTGTCCTGCTTTTTTCTTTACGCCAACGGGGCGTGCTCGATGTCTTCCTTTTTCTTGGGCGTAATGCCGTGCGCGATGAGGATATTTTCGAATTCGGCGCGTTCGAGGGTTTCCACTTCCACCAGTTTCTGCGCGATGGCGTCGAGTGCCGCGCGGTGTTTGGTAAGGACGCCTTCGGCTTTCTTGTGGGCAGCCAAAATAATCTTCTTCACTTCCGCATCTATCTCAGCCGCGACTTCTTGCGAAGATTGGTCGTTCTCGACGCCTTCGCCGAATATCGCGCGCTGGGCTGACGCCGCAAACGCGATGGGACCCATTTTGTCGGACATGCCGTAGCGCGCGACCATGTTGCGCGCGAGCGCGGAGAGGACCTGCAGGTCATTCGATGCGCCGGTCGTGACATCATCGAATACCATTTTCTCGGCGATGAAACCGCCGAGAGAGACTGCGATGTCGTCCAAGAATTCCTTGCGCGATTGCATGCGCCGGTCTTCGAACGGAAGCTTGAGCGTGTAGCCCGCCGCGCGTCCGCGCGAGATGATGGAAATCTTGTGCACGGGATCGGCATACGGCAAAACAGATGCAACGAGTGCGTGCCCCGCTTCATGGTAGGCGGTGATTTCTTTTTCTTTTTTGTTCAAGACATGCGAGCGGCGTTCGGGCCCGAGCATTACTTTTTCTATGGAGCGGATGAGGTCGTACTGCGTGATTTCTTTGCGGTCCTCGCGTGCGGCAAGAATGGCGCCTTCGTTCATAAGGCTCGCAAGGTCGGCACCCGAGAATCCCGGCGTGCGCTCCGCAATGACGACGAGCTTCACATCCGCGCCGAGCGGCTTTGAGCGGGCGTGCACGCGAAGTATTTCTTCGCGGTCCTTGCGGTCCGGCAGATCTATCATGACGCGCCGGTCGAATCGCCCCGGGCGCAAGAGCGCCGGATCGAGTACGTCGGGCCTGTTGGATGCGGCCATTACGATGACCTTCTCATTCGGCTCGAAACCGTCCATTTCCACGAGTATCTGATTGAGGGTTTGTTCGCGCTCATCGTTGCCGCCGCCTACTCCGGTGCCGCGCACGCGACCCACTGCATCTATTTCATCTATAAATACGATGGATGGTGCGGCTTTCTTGGCCGTGAGGAAAAGGTCGCGCACGCGCGACGCGCCGACGCCGACGAACATCTCGACGAATTCCGAGCCGGAGATGGAGAAGAACGGTACGCCCGCTTCGCCCGCCACGGCTCTTGCGAGCAAAGTTTTTCCCGTGCCCGGCGCGCCCATGAGAAGTACGCCTTTTGGAATACGCGCCCCTATCTGTATGAATTTTTTCGGATTCTTGAGGAAGTCTACTATTTCAAGTAGTTCACTCTTCGCCTCTTTTGCACCCGCCACATCTTTGAACGTCACTTTCTGCACTTCGTCTTCGGGATTTACGAGCCGCGCCATCGACTTGCCGAAAGAAAATGCCTGCATCCCGCCGGCGCCGCCGCGAAGCTGCCGCGAGAGGTACCAGATAACGCCGAAGAGAAACATGATGGGCACCAGTATCGGCAAAAGGGTGAGCGCCCAGAAACGCACTCCCCCCTCATCTTTTATCTCTATCTTCACCACCGCCATCTTTTCCGGAGCGATGCCGTAGTCGGAGAGCGTTTGCGTGAGTGAGCTCTCTGTCTCCTTGCGCGATGTTTTGGTCGTCTTATCTGCGTAGGTCGCCGTTATTTTATCGCCGGAAACGTCGAGGGATGTGATGGTGCCGGCGGTAATATCCTGCGCGATCTGCGAAAGCGGCACGGTCTCGTCTTGCGCGGAGATGTACTGGCGCACATAAGAGTATCCGATTGAAAGCACGAGAAAGACGCCGAAGGCCGCCGCCAACTGTACCCACAAGGAGGGCCCTCCCGCCGGCTTCGGTGTCTCGCCTCCCACTTTAGGCTTACGTGGTTGTTGTCCTGGAGCTGCCATAGAGGCGCATTATACATAGTGAAACCACTAAGGAAAGAAGAAAGCATCGGTGTATAGTGTTCGCATTGCGTATGGAATCTGTAGCAGCAATTCTTTACCTCTTTGCCGCATACATACTGTTCTGCAAGCTTTGGCCCTACTTCTTGTATCCGAACTACTTCCTGAAGTCGAAAGTCGAACGGTATCCGGAACTGGTGGAACTGTCTTCGAAACTACGAGGCGAGAATCCCCTCCAAACCGCGGAAAATGCGTACGCGTACATGCAACGGACATATACCGGATACACGGACGCATTCAAGATACGAAGTTTGTTGACCATCTTTCAATTCAGAGATTTTTCTACAAAGAATTTATTGAACAAGAAGCAATTTCTCTGGTGTCATACTCAAAACAGATTGCTCAAATCCATTCTGGTAAACACCGGCCACTTCAAGGAGTCTGACGTGGTAATCAAAAGAAGGCTTTTCTTTATATTTTTTATCCATCAGTGGGTATCTTTGCGGGTAGACGGTAAAGAAATAAAAATTGACCCACATTGCGCGATATTTGAAACACGCTGAGGCGCGGGTTTGATGTTGTCCCTCCCCCGTCCCATTATTGCTGCTGACGTAATGTCTTTGGGTCAACACCGCACGGAAGCACCTCCGGCGCTACGTCTCTCTGCAAGTCGACACCCATTCTCGCGTACACTCCCTTGAGCCTCTCTTGACTCTCTTTGTTTGGATTCATCTTGGCTGACGATTCTGTGTATTTCTTGTAATCATCAAAGAACGACAGGACCAGCTCCCTCGCCGGTTTCCGTACAAACTTCACCCACGCTTCTTGTTTTTGTTTCCCCACGTCGTCTCCCGCGAAGAAAAGCCCCGCAACACCCCCTTCATTCACCTGAAGTGCTTCGAGAACACCGTCACGGCGTATTCGGGACACTGCTTCCGGGTTTTTCCCTTTCGTGAGAATCTCAAGACCTTTTCTGGCGTCGGGAGAAAGCTTCTCGACGAGCGCGTTTATCTGCGTATCGTTCATCGAATTCATGCGTTCAGTCACGTGCTTGTGCCATCCGCGACTGACAAAAAGCTGAAAAGGTGCTTCAGATCCTTTCGCGTTGTCCAAGACTTCCTGTATCGCTGTGTATGCACTTGGTCGCCACCAATCGCCGTCTATCACCCTCATCAGGCTCCCTGTCGAATTCACTACGTCGTCAGAAATCGAGATTCCTTTGTGATAATGCATCACTCCATTTGGACTAAATATGCCCTTAATCTGTAGCTGACCAATCGGTTTCTTCTCTTCTTCAGGTTTCATGTCGTAATCAAAGATACTGATTGGAAGGAGTTGCTTCATGAGCGGAGTTTCCGTCTCAATCAACGTTGGAGGAAGTTCCATCGGGAGTCCGCCGGCCTTAGAACCCGAGCTTCCCCATTCTTGCGTGTGTATCCGGATATCGCACACTGCTGCGGCTTCTTTTTTTGCATCGGAGAACACCCTCGCTTCGCTTTGATTTTTCGCAGGTGCGAGAAAAATGGCTGTTCCATTCTTCTGCACAATGACCGTTGTTTCCAAATGACCCTTCCCTTGCTTGGCGATGTCTTGCATCTGCTTCACGCCGTCTTTCCATAAGGTTCCTGACTCTATGCCTGCGGGAGGCGTTTGTGCCTCCGCTTGGGACATTGCCACGTTTTGAGAAATCGAAAGAGCCGCCAATGTTGCAAGTAGCGTTTTGCTTATAGGACCTCGCGCGCCGTTTTCAACCTCTGGAATATCTTTGCGGACCAACTTGTTCGAGTGTTCTGTACCGAATCGCTCCGACATGCCGTAAGTATCGCCTTTTTGAGAACGGTCGCAATTGCGTACTGTTAACAGAGATAGTGGTATATTTGAAAAATGGCGGTCGTAGAAAATAAACGGGTCGGTTTTGACTATGAAATAATCGAGACAATCGAGGCGGGATTGGAATTGTTCGGATATGAAGTGAAATCGCTCCGCGCCGGACACGGCTCCCTCAAGGGCGCGCGGGTGGTCGCGCGCGGCGGTGAGGCATACCTCGTGGGAGCTTCTATCCCCGCATGGCAGCCCGCCAATGCCCCCAAGGCCTATGAGCCCGAACGGACCCGCCGGCTCCTCCTTTCCCGCAAGCAAATAGCCCATGTAGCCTCGGCGGAAGGTGAAAAAGGGTTGACAGTAGTGCCACTTAAGGTGTATAATAAAGGGCGAAAATTGAAGCTCGCTATCGCGATTGCCCGCGGTAAGAAAAAAGCGGATAAGCGTCAGAGTATCCGGGCCCGCGATGAGAAACGCAGCATTGAAAGAACTTTGAAAAAATAGCCTGTTGGTCCTTCCCCACCTCTAATCACCTCGCGTGATTGGAGGTGGGGGATGATCAGTTTCGACAGGGAAATAGGAATGTGTTCGTGCACAACAAAGTTGTGGCAACTTTTAAAACTGCCTCAAAATTCTAAGTGCAAATAAAACAGCACGTGGAGTTCTTTCACCGATTCAGATGAAGGACCTCCAGTTCGCTTACGCGTTAGCCTAAGCGACCACGCTCTTACCTTACATCCGATGCGGTAAGCGGCGTGTCATAAGATTCGGGTTCGAGCCTTATCTCACTCCGGGTAAGGACCTAAAGAAAGAGAGTCCGGCATTGTATCGTTTCGTTCATCTTTAAGATGCAGTGCTTAAATCTCAAGATGTTCTACGTTGTGTAGAAGCGCTCATATTCTCTTCTCTGGACCCGGGTGCGATTCCCGGCATCTCCACAAATACAAAAAACGTCCCGCTTGCGCGGGACGTTTTTTGTTTATCTCAGCTCACTACTGAGTGCCGTAGTCCGGTGTATTACCGGAGCCGCCGCTGTTAATCGGATTTGGCACAGTGACATTTATGTCAGTGTCGGGAGTGTTGTTCGGAGTGGCCGGCACCGCACCGCGACGGGCAAACAGGAAGAGTCCGCCCAGAACGATGACGGCTAAGAGAACCGCGACCGCGACCGCCCAGCCGGCTCCGGCGTCCTGCGCCGACGGCGCGCTACGTTCGATAATTGTATCTGCCATATTGTTATTAAGTTAACGGATAAACGAATTCAGAATATCGAACACGGGTGAACGGGTGGTGAACGCGGTGTACGCGGGACGGGACAGGAACGCTACCGCCCATCTCGGGGATTTTTCGCTACGTTTCCGGGATTGACTTCACTATACAGCGGAGTTAGTGTCCCCGTGGGACATGGATCCCGAGGAGCGAAACGAATGACCAGGCTCTGTATTCGTGGTTGCGGTCACCCCGTCGGCGGTGGCGGCAACTGTCATGCGCTGGGCAGTTGTCCTGCCCCGCGGAACCCGAAGGGAAACCGTCGCGCGAGGCTTCGCGGCGAACGTCGGCGGTGGCGCCGGGAAGGCGAGGCCCTGTCGAGCTCGTCGTTCACGATGCCGTACAGGGCACCGGTAGAGCACGCCGGATGAAGGCGCGAGAAGATCGGCGCGAATAATTCGGCCGAGACCGGGGCTCCCACGGCATGCGTCGTGGGAGCCCCAGTAATATTTTCTAATTAACTATTTTGCAAAGTTGACAAAAACCGCCGGGTAGGACCAGCGGTTTTTGTTTTCAGAAGAAACAATTACAACTCTATTCCCACGACCACACTGACGTTTCCATCGGCCGTGTCGGTGATGTACACGCCCATTGTGCGTGTATCTTTCGTCGCGGCAACGACCGTGGCACCCGCCATGTTGGCTGTACTCTGTATGGTCCAGCCTTGAGCTGCGAGTTGCTGTTTGTAGTAGTCGGCGACGCTCGCGGCCGACGCGTTCACCGTGTATGAAACGGCCGAGCCCGTTTGGCCCGTCTGAGGATTCGATGTACCCGAGTAAACGATATTCGCGCCCGCGAAATTCGCCGGAGCGTCCGACGGCCAATTCGAAGGCATTGACGCGCCGCTGCCGACCGTTACGCTTCCTTCTTCGTTGCTGTACGTCGTAGCGCCATTCGCGCCGCGGTCTACATCTACACCCGATGCCGCGCCGATGAGTGAGCCCGCACCGCGCATGAGGAACCAGCCGATAAGTGCGAGGATTACGATTCCGCCGATAATGTACCACATCTTGTTTCCCGAGCCCGATGTGGAGGGCGTATTTCCTTCCGGCATAAAAAGTTATTAGTTATGGATAACACCTCCAGTGTCCCACTACCGCGCTCGGGACGCAACAGAACATCCTCCGGGAACTATTTCATCCGCTTAAACCACACACTCTGTCGCCCGGAGGAATACGGCGCTACTTGGTAGTTGTTGAAAATGAACGTTACTTTGTCTTTGCTTACGAGAAAGGTGCTGTAATTCGCGGGCTCCCCCTTTGCCCCGTCAGGGAATATAAAGTTTTCGCCGAGTTCCGATTTCAGCTGCACGAGAGAGTTGTCCGCGACTTGCGACAACGTCTTCCCGAGGAGAGCAAGCGCATCGTCGAGCGTGAGCTCCTTTCCGGTCTTTCTGTCTACATTCACGCCGACGACAACCGTATTCGGATGCGCGCCGCCCGTGTCTTCGGAGAACGAAAGCGCGACGCTCACGACGTCGGGCCCCACATAGGTGGAGTTGAACGAGCCGGCGAATTCATTCTGCGGCGTGCTTGAGTCAGGCGGATTGGTGGGATAGCTCTTGAACCCGGCGATCGCCGCGTCCACGACCGCTTTTATTTTCTCGTCGGCCGCGGGAATGCCGAATTGCGGATAGTGCGCTTCAATGCGGTACGCGTTCGTAGACTCGTAAACGTCCGTAACTCTCATCTCCGTGCCTTGCCCGGTCGTGGAACCCGCGGCAACGTCCGATGGTACTGAAGCCTCGGGAGCTCGCGGCGCGAACAGATAGACGGCATAGGCAACGCCTGTGAGAACGACGAGAGCGAGCACGTAGCCGATGAGCCTCCTCATGTATTCAGTGTAGCACTTTCAAAGCTTTGATACTCCCACGGTCACATTGAGAAGACCGGGACTCACCTCCAAAATCGTCACCGTGACTCTGCGCGTATCCTTGGTCGCGGTGAGTTGGACCGAGCCGAGTACATTGCCCTGGCCGCGGAACGTCCACCCTTGTTTCGTAAATTGGGATTTGAAGAACGTCACGGCAGTCGCCGCCGTGCCCGGACCCGTGTACACGACCGTCGGGCCGGTGACTTTCGTCTTCGGGTCTATCGCACCGGAATACGTGATTTTCGCTCCGGACTGTAGCGCAGGAGCATCTGCCGGCCAGCCTGCCGGCAACTTGCCTGCACCCGTCGCGGTCGTTCCGCCGGCACCTCCGGTGCCTCCTGCAACACCTGTCGACGTTGCGGTCTCATCAGTATTCCCTGTAACCGAACCGAGGAGGCCGTTGCTTATAACAACCCACGCGAGGAGCGCAACGACCACAACTGCCCCGACGGCATACCACGTCTGTTTCGAGCCCGGCATGGAAGACATATTCCCGTTTGACATACTTATTTTATTAGCTTAATAATCCGATTGACCCTACTAGTGAAGAAGACGTGAGTCCGCTCCTTTTCTTTCATGATGCGCATTACAATGATGAACGTACTATGAAGAAGGCCTCGTTATTGGGAATCGCCCTGCTGCTGGCAGTCATCGGCGCCTTTCTTGAGCCACGTACCGCTGACCCACTCCCGCCCGCCCAGCTCGCCGAGGTCGCGGCGGCGATTCCCATGTCTACCGCAACTACGACCGTTCAGGAACACACCTACTACCGGGTCGTTAAGGTCGTGGACGGCGATACACTCGACGTCTTGATGAACGGGAAACCGGTACGGCTGCGGCTCATCGGACTCGACACACCGGAGACGGTAGACCCGCGCAAGCCGGTGCAATGTTTCGGTAAAGCGGCGTCGGATACGGCGAAAGAAATGCTAGCAGGAAAAACAGTACGGCTCGAATACGATGCGTCGCAAGGGATGTCGGACAAATACAGTCGCACGCTCGTATACGTGTTTCTCGCCGACGGAACAAATTTCAACAAATACATGATATCGGAGGGTTACGGGCATGAATATACCTACAATCTTCCGTACAAATATCAGCGTGAGTTCAAAGCGGCTGAAAAAAACGCACGCGAGCAAAAGAAAGGCCTATGGGCCGATGATGCGTGCGCCGGAAACACCAAGAAGCCCGCGTCATCATGAGGAACGCGTCCACACCGCGGCAACCGGCATCTCGGTTTCTTCTGTATACTTGCCATATGTCAGCTTGGAAGGTTAGCCCGTCGGTTGTTCTGTCCGGGATTTTAGTATTGTTTTGGATCATCTCTTACACGCCCCGCGTTGTCACAGCTGCGGAATGTCCGGCGGGGTCGGAACCGCTCACGGCAGCGAACTTGTCGACCGCTCAGGTAAGTAATCCGAGTGCGAAGATAGGTATGTGTTGGAAATCCAGTGATACCGTCGTCGGACAAGAGGCCGGTGAGGCCAAACTGTGGCTGCGGCAACACGCGTCGAAAGGCTCCAACGTTTCCTGCATGGACCCGCAATTCGCGCAAAAATTGAAGACTTTCATGCAAGCGGTGCCCGGCGGCATACCGACTATCGTGAGCGGATATCGGCCGCCCGAGGCGCAGGTAGCTCTCGTCAGGAACGGCGCGTCCAAGGTGGGACCCTGCGGCTCGTATCATAATTACGGGCTCGCCGCAGATTTCAGTGCCAACGCACAGACGTTGCAATGGATGCGTATCAACTCATTTCAATACGGCCTTGCTCCGACAGGCGTGAATCCCGTGACAGGATGCTCATCAAGCGGATTTTGCGATTACGGTCATATACAAATTGGCGGTTCAAAAACCGGTCAGTGCGGCGCATGTTCGAATTACCGGGGAGATGGGTCACTCGCCAATCCGCCCTCAAACGACCCCTCCCTCTCAAATTCAATCCGCCAGGCGCTCGGTATGCCGCCGCCGCCCCCGCCGCCCCCCCCTTTGCAACAACCCACACCCCCCTCCCAACCAACTACCCCAGCACAATTAACTAGTCCGGGTCAGACCACGGTGTCTCCCGACATGAATACGGTGCAGCCGACCTCTTCGCTCATAACCATTAAGCCGATAAACGTCTCCGACCTCATCAACGCCAATGCGCCAAGTACCACGAAGGCGACCAGCAGCCCCCGCGAGATTTCCGCTACCACCTCACCGTTTGATCTCATCCTAGGATTCGGAGAAGAACCCGACCCCGTGAGTAACTCCATTGATATCGGGAGAGCCGTGATGATAGACCTCAATCCGGATACGCGTGATGTGGCCACTCTGAGCGGTGCACGGCCGATAATCATGGTGACAACTACCGGTGCGACCGCAAACTACCAGACCGTGAGCGTTCCGCAGACATTCACATCGGGCGACCTCGCGAACAATTCTGTGCCCTCGACCGTCGCCGGACAGAATACCTTCGTACTGCAACTCCTCGACTCGATGAAAAGAACTCTGCTGTTCGCACTCAGTTACCTGAAGCCGTTCGGGGGGTATACACCCGTACGGTACCTTGCAGAATGAGCCGGGGTTGAAAGACCGGGCCGGAAATGCCATAATGCGCGGAACAAATGGGTCCCGTTAGAGGCTACGAAAGTTCGTCGTGGTACCATACGGTGACATCATTTCAAAAATGAAATTTGTAACAACATCAAAATTCGCCGCGGAAGCGCAAGCTTCCTGCCTCTAACGGGATGGGATTCACCAAATACACATCGCAGGCCGAAAAAGAGCGCGCGCGCATGAACGAGGGCATCCGGGCGCCTGAAGTGCGTGTCATCGGGCCAAACGCCGAGAATTTTGGTATTCTTCCGATACGGGAAGCTCTCGCAAAAGCACAGGGACTTGGGCTCGACCTCATCGAGATATCCCCCAATGCGCAGCCGCCGGTCGCCAAAATAACCGATTACGGCAAATTCAAATACGAGCAAAAGAAAAAAGACAAAGAGATAAAATCCAAAGCGCACGTGACGGAAACCAAGATAACGCAAGTAAAGATTGGTACGTCGGAGCGTGACATGCAGATCAAAGCGGGCAAAGCCGCCGAATGGCTCAAAGAGGGGCACCGCGTAAAAGTGGACCTCTTCTTGTGGGGACGCTACAAATATATGGAATTTGAGTTCCTCAAAGAGCGCCTTGAACGCTTCCTGGCGGTCATTCCGGAGGGTTTCAAGGTCGCCGAACCCATCCAAAAAGGCCCTAAGGGACTCTCCATCACGCTTGAAAGAGACCCTTCCAAGAAACCGCAGACGCCGAAGCCCGCGAAAGTGATACCGCCCGCATCGACCGAGACCGAGGCTTAGTATTTGCGTTTTACCTCATTTCGGGCATAATGGTCCGACCGCGCAAAGCGCGGTTTATATATGAAAACCAACAAATCCTACACAAAGCGTCTTCGCGTGACCAAGCGCGGCAAGATTGTTGCCCGCGCTCCCGGCCAGAACCACTTCAACGCCAAGGAGGGCCGGTCGCACCAGATGCGCCGCAACCGAGCCGTCGCCTTTCACCCTGCGATGGACAACACAGCCAAGAGCCGATTTTTGGGCATTTAACGATTAAACCTACGATATGGTACGAGTAAAACGTGGAGTAACAAAGGTGAAGCGCCGCAAAAATGTCTTAGCACAGACCAAGGGGTACCGCTTCGACCGTTCCACCAAAGAGCGCGTTGCGAAGGAGGCGATACATCACGCGGGCGCGCACGCATTCCGTCACCGCCGCTCCAAGAAGCGCGAATACCGCAATCTCTGGACGCTCCGCATCAACGCCGCAGTGCGCCCGCTCGGCTTTTCCTATTCAAAATTCATCAACGCCCTCAAGAAGGCAAATATAACCCTCGACCGCAAATCGTTGTCTGCTCTCGCAAAAGATTATCCGGAGACATTCGCGCGTGTGGTGCAACAGCTCACCCGTTAAGTTCCACGTCTCGCCCCGTAGTCAGCTTTGCTGTACTGCGGGGGTACTCTCCGAGCTCGCCAAAGGCCATCCCGAGACGTTCGAACGATTGACGAGAAAATTGCAGGATTAACAGTCCCGACGCTTCGGTCGGAACCCCGACTTTACGTCGGGGCTCAAGGACTAGAGGACCACTTCCTCGTTTTTCACTGCCACGTCACGGCTGTCGTGATTGTTGTAGACGAGCATCGTCTTTTCTTTTTCCTTCGTCACCATTTCGATAAGCTGCTCCACCAGCGCCTTCGGATCAGAGTCGAAAATAATTTTATTGTTCGGCCGGTGCGCTGATTCGATGACGTGTCTTAATATCTCATCGGTCTCCCACGTGCCTTCTAATATCCCGATAGGGCGGCGGTCTTCGAACGCCACGGAAAATTCGTTCAAGGTGCCGATGCGCCCGCAGCCGATGACCATGGCATCCGACGAACGCACGAGGAGCAGGTCGCGCCCTGAATAACCGAAACCCGTGTAGACAACGAGATCCATAAAATCGAGCGGCAATTTGTAGGTCTCCACGTGCTCGCGTTCGTTCCCCGCGGGAGAAAATCCGATAGAGAAACCGCATTCATCCTTCGCTCCCATTGCGGAATACATCGGGAACCCCGTGGTCGCTCCCGTTGTGATGACGCCGCCCTGTTTTGCTATCTCGCGCCCGAGCTCTTTTGCTTTCTCAAAGGCGTCGAGCCCGCATGCACCGGTCTCCGCCGCGCCGGAGACACCGATTTTCACAATCCCGTACCCGTCGGGTAGACGGCAAAAGTTCAGAGGGACAGCAGTGTGATTGGGATGTAGATTCCTTTTCGCCATTGCGCTCATTATATCATTCGACTTCGCTCATGATAAACCACCGTTACCAATCGATGTCTGACGATTGCCCCGCGTCGGGCGCCACCGCGTCGACTCCGAGAAAATCTTTGATACGCTGCGCGAGAAACAGCGACGACTTCGGTTCACCCATCGTGACGAACACCCGCTCCAGACTTTCGCCTGCGTTCTCGACGAATGTGAGCAACTGCTCGCGGTCGGCGTGGCCTGAATATCCTCTGAGCGTCGCGCGCCCGGCATATATGCGGATGTGTTCGCCGTCGATTTCTACCCGTTTCTCACCGTCTTCTATGCGCCTCCCCAAAGAACCCGGCACCTGGTACCCCACGAAGAGAATCATCGCGCGCTTGTCTCCCAGGTAGTACTTTTCGTGCGCACGGATGCGGCCCCCATGGGACATCCCGGCGCCCGCAATGATTACCTTGGGGTCGGGTGCTCCATGTATCGCCCGAGACTCGTTTATCCCGCGCGTGAGCTTGAGCGCAGTGAACGAAAATGGGTCGCCGCCTTCCAAGAAACGGTCTCTCGCCTCCGGATTGAGGAGGTTCCTGTATTTTCTGAACACGTCCGTGACCTCGATTCCAAGCGGCGCATCCAGATACACCGGTATCGGCGTGAGTGTGCCCTCTTCCATCATCGTGTTCAGCTCAAATAGGAGTACTTGTGTCCGCTCAATAGAGAACGATGGGATAAGGAGAACGCCTTTCCGGGCTCGTACGATCTCGATACAGTTGCGCAGTTGTTCGCGACGTTCGTCACGCCCCTCATGTACCCTGTCGCCGTACACGCTCTCCATGACAATGTAATTCGCCCCCGCCGGGGACTCGGTGTCGTTTAAGAGCGGCTCCGGAGAATTGCCGAGGTCGCCGGTGAACAGAAGCGTCCGACTATTGCGTGTCAGCTTTACTATCGCGGAACCCAGTATGTGCCCGGCATCGAGAAATTCAACCGAAACGTCGTCAAGCACGAACGGCTCGTGATACTCGTGTGCACTCCAGAGTGCAAGCGCTTGTTCGATATCTTTTTTTTCATACAGTATCTCGCACCCGCGGCGCTCGGCATCCTGCTTCATCACGTTCAGTGCGTCGGCGAACATGAGAGCCGCGAGGTCATACGTTGCGCCTGTGGAATGTATCGCGCCACGGAATCCATCGCGGACGAGGCGCGGGATGCGGCCGATGTGGTCCTGATGCGCATGTGTCACGAGCAAAGCATCTACGGTCTTCGCGTCGTAGGCAAAGGGGGCGCTATTTGCCGTATCGCAAACTTGTTCTCTCTGAAGTATCCCGCAATCAATGAGTATCTTGCCGCCCGCCTGCGCAGGTCGGGTATCCAAAAGGAAATTCGCTCCGGTCACCGTACCCGCACCTCCGTAAAATGTTATTTTCGCTGCCATATATATCGCATCATGAGAGCGCCGGCGGTACCGCCCACGATATCCATAACAAGGTCTTCCACCGTATCAACTGTGTCCGCGGGAAAGTGCGTCGCGCCAATCACTCCTTCAAATACTTCCCAACCAATACCGATAGCGAGCGCTGCTGCGATAAGGAGGACAAAATCACGCGGCAAGCCAAGCATACTTTGACCCCATGCGGCGCACAGCGCGACCCATAAGCCCCCGAGAAAATGCGCCGTAGCGCTGAACCACGCGACTCCCCACAAGTAATCATGTGAAATGCCGGAAAGAACGAGCGGAAAAAGAATGGCAAGCACGAAAACCTGCGCAAAGAGTAATCGTGTTCCGGTCATAGCGGAGATTGTACCCCGCAGTGAATGGTGGCGATAGCCTTCTCTCGGTTTGGAACGATTATTAGCGAACGTAAACAAAGCTTTTCAATCCGGTTTCGCTTAGCGGCTGCGCTTTGCGCCTCGCCACCATCTACTGTCGGGGCTAAACACCCAAAAGTCCTGCATTTCGCAGGACTTTTCGGGGGCCTGCCTCATACAGGACTGCGATTTGTTACCACGCTGTGCGTGGACAAATCGGGAGCCCGTCGCAACATCAGCGTCCTCGATGTGCAATGAAATGTCTCCCCAGAAACACAAAACACCTCAACCAGATAGCGGTGAGATGTTGCTGTGGGGCGGCAAGTACGGTGAGCCTGGTATTGGAGCCAGGTGGGAGCCCTCAGCATCTCTACCAAGGCAGAGAGCGATTCGGGTTACCCTTATTCGCACCAGCAGGTTTTCGTACCTAACCGCTGCGTATAAGTATAGACCTAATCAGGAGCGCGTCAAAAGCTTTATGCCCAGTAGGTGATTGTACTCAATCAGATGCTAGGCGTGGGGAAAAGAAAACACGAGGCGTATCGTGTATACGGTGAGCGTTTTCTTGGGGCTCCACAACAACGCAGACGGGAGTTTTTGACGTGCTACTCAAGGATTCCGTCAAGGTTGACGTCGTAAAGAATCTGCTCTCCGACTAGGCGGTACTCGGTCATTTCTGCGTCGGTAAACCATATCGCTATTTCGCGCTTCGCCTCGGCGGCTGATTCGGAGCAGTGGATAAGATTGCGTACCGCACGGTCATCAACTGCCGCGATGTTGTACGAATCCACCGTGAGGTCGCCGCGGATAGTGCCGACGTCCGACGTTGAAGGCTCGGTATCCCCCGTTATCTTCTTAATGACCGCCGCTGCCTGATTCCCCTCCCAGACCATCATGAGCACGGGGCCGCAGGTCATGAATTTCACGAGCTGGCGGATTATGTCTTTGCCGTATTCCATCGGCTCTTTGTCTGCGGGAAGATTGTTGGCCTTTTTGTCTTCGAGAATTTTCGTCCCCTTCTGCAGAAACCACGCGTCGTCCTTGTTGTAGTGTTCCCAGAATTTCTTCTCGTCGGCGACACCAAAACGCATCCCCACGAGCTTGAGGCCCGTGCGCTCATAGCGCTTGATTATCTCGCCGATAAGCCCGCGCTGTACCCCGTCGGGCTTGATGATGACAAAAGTGCGTTCTTCTTTTGGATGTTCCATGAGCGACATTCTACTATATCTTTCACGAAAACGTTACGCGGCGACGAAAGTCTTACGGATTGTCGTTCGTAGGGACTTTGATTGACCCTTGAATAGCCGCGAGGCTTCAAGTATCTCGACAAGTACCGGCTTGTTCTGCCTGCTGAAATGCACGACGAGATTCCCCATCTCTTGGGCGTGGTCGATGATGGTCCGACCCGCGCTTTCCATACTCAACACGTCCGCGTCGGAGTCGTACGAGATTTTTGTGTTAGCTTTCTTTTTCATATTGTGATTTCATGCCCGGATAAAATGTGATGACGATTTTTGTACCTCCCTCAACTTTGTACACTACGCGCAAGACTCGTCTTTTATCCCAACCAACCTGCGCAATGAGAAGCGGCAACCGACTATAATCCACTCGATCCGGTTCTTCAACAGCTCCAACGACTTGCCGTTTAGAAACCGAAACACCGTGCCGCCGCAAGAGCGCGAATTTTCGAAGTGCATGCACCGTAAACCGAACCTGCATGTACTATATCATATCGCATAAAACATCTGACTGGGAGGTTAAACCTCGGGGGTTTTACACACCTACACCTACACAGACGGTATATTAAGAGCCCCTAAGACTTTTTGAGTATCGGCGAAGCTCGACAGTATTATATTGGCTCCCGCCTCTTTGAACTCTTGTCTCGGATGACGGGGGCCAATCAAGCCAACTCGATTAGTAACGCCTGCATCAACTGCTGCTTTAATGTCGCGCCAAGTGTCTCCAATTACATACACGCCCGGGTTATCAGTTCGAAAGTTTGCCCTTTCGCACGCGAGCTGCACTAGGTCACTTCTTTTTTCATGTGGATCGTCTCCATATCCTCCGACCGAAAAATAATCCCAAATATTGACGTCCTCCAACTTCAGCCGGGCTAAGGACTTGCGGTTGCCCGTTATTAGCCCGAGGGTAACACCTCGGTGCTCTAACTGGTCTAGTAAATTTTTAACCCCTGGCACTAGTCTAATTGTTCCCTTTTCGAATGCCTCATGTATGAAAGGAACGACCTCCTTCATAAGATTGGGCAATTCTGCTTTAATCTTGGTGTCGTCCCAACCAGCGGACTGTAGTAGCAACGCTAAAATTTGCGGCTCTGTCATGCCGCCAGTTCGCATCCCTTCAAAACTTACCTCAAGGCCGTACAGGTGGCGGATTGCGGCAACGGGAGCGGTGTCCGGGGGACAGTTGACCAACGTGCCGTCGACATCAAAAAGGATTAGGCGCTCCATGGATATTGCTAACCTCACTGATACAGCGACGCGGGGTTCGGGAGGTCGAGCCCCGCCCCCGGCGGGGCGAGCGGGTTTGGTTCGACGGCGGGCTTCTTGCCGTAGGCCGCGTCGAATTTGCGGTTGATGTCGGCTTCCACCTCTTGCCTGTTCTTGCCGTACGTCTGATACGAAAGCTCTTTCAGACCCTCGACCGAGCTGTAATCCATCTTTGGTAGTTCCTGCGTCTGAATAGTGAACGGCCTTGCAGGCACGCCGTTTACGAGAAGCGAGAGAACGGCGGTGCGATTGGGGAGATTTTCAAGGTCCTGCTGGGTGAAAATGGGTGTGAATTGTTTCTCCAAAAACTCGGCGTCCTGTGAGCCGATACGGAACGACGCTTTCGTGCCTACGTTGCCGATGACCGCGTCACGGATATCCTCTTCGAGCTGCGCGATGAATTGGTGAGCAATTGTAAGCGAGAGTTTGTATTTGCGCGCCTCGGAGAGAATGGTCGCGATAGACGGCGTCGCAAAGTTCTGGAATTCATCGATGTAGAGATAAAAGACCGGCAAGAGGTCGCCGCGCGTATCCACGCGTGAGAAAGCCGCTTGCAGGAATTTGGAAACGAGAATAAGACCGAGGAGCGAGGTGTTTCTGTCGCCCAAACGGCCCTTCGAGAGATTCGCGAGGAATATCTTTTTCTTGTCCATTATTTCGCGGAAATTGAAAGCGGATTTTTCCTGACTAACGATAGGTCGCATAATGTCGTTGGTGAGAAAGACGTCGAATTTGCTCGTGATGTACGGCGCCACATTTTCGAGGCTCGGGTCGCCCTGCGCCTGCTCCGCGATTTTGCGCCAGAACTGCACGATGATGGGATTCTTGCAGTGACTGAGCTTCAGATTGCGGAATGCCGTGTCGGCAAAAACGCGCGGAATTTCCACGAATGTGGAGCCTGTGTCGGGATCCTCGACGACGAGCTGCACTGCGTTGCGGTAGTACTGCTCGAACATCGGACCGAAGGCCTCCGGTACATCGGCGTAGAGTTTGCGGAAGATGCCATAGACTTCGTCCACAACGAACGTCTTCATCTCGGGCTTCGAGCGGTCATATTCGAGCATGTTGAGACCCATCGGACGCGCGGTATGTGCGGGGTCGAAATAGATGACGTCTTTCATGCGCTCGGGCGGAATGCACGCGAGCACATCTTCGATGTCGTTGCCGTGCGGATCGATGAAGGCGACACCCTCCCCGTTCTTGATATCCTGAATAATCATATTTTTGATGAGCCCTGTCTTTCCGGTACCCGTCTGCCCGATGACGTACGCGTGGCGCAGGCGGTCCGATGAGCCGAATCGCACAGGCGTCTCGTCCGCTCCGTACTTATTGATGCCGATGGTAATGCCGTCGCTCGGAGTGGCGACCGGAGCAGGCGCCTGCTTGGCGAAGCTACGCTTCAATTCGCGGGAGGTTGTGAGACGTTCGGCGGTAAAGTGGAATATCGAGGTAACTTCTGCGAGAGAGAGCGGCATCATGATGGAGTGGTCGAATTCGCGGTACGTGAAACGGCGGATGAAATCGGAAAGGCCCCAGCTCCCGACATTTTTAAAGACAAGGTGATTGCCTTTTGGGTCGTCATATTGGTTAAACGGCGATTCGAGATTTTCGAGAAGTTCTTCCGCACGCGCTTTCGTCGGCGCCGAGGTGACGAGGCGGATAGAAACGGGAGCGATGCGGCTTTTTATCTTTCTCGTTATCTCTTCGGTCATCACCTGGTCGCTGGAGCGCCGGAATTGTTTCTCGACTTCCATTTCATACTCTTTTGCCATGAATATTTTTTTCGCCAACGTGTAGACCGCTTCTCCCAGCTCCGTCTCGGGAACTTTGATGGCCTTGCGGAAGTGTTTCCCCTTCTCGAGTTGGCGGATTATTTTTTTGTAGTGGTGATTGTAGCGGTCACCCTCGGTCGAAACGGTTATCTGGAGCGCGGCGCCTTCCCCATGCTTCGCCAGCTTTGCAAAAGCCGCCAGGAGCACGTTCATCGGGTCGTGCTCGAAAAGCTCCGGGGTCTTGAGAGGTAGTGACGGATGATCCGCAAGGGTCGCGTAAGCGGCCGCATGGTGTCCTTCGTAGTTGAAAATATTGTAATCCCCCCGTGCTTCCGACATGTGTGCGTTGGGGAAGACGGATGAGACGAGACGCTCGGCAAGTACCTTTTTGGCGCGCGGGACTCCGAGATACAAAAACGCTTCTTCGGTCCCCTCTTGCACGGCGATTTCCAGCGAGAAACCTTCGTGCGGGTCGATGAGCGAGGTGAGTCCCGCATAGAGTTGCTCGGTTGACGAAAGCATCTGCTCAAGCCTGTACTGATCGCGGCTGCGCGTCATGTCTTCGCCATGCGCCTGCGGCTGTATCTCGAAGAGCACCATGTTAAGGGCCCGGCGGACCTTCTCGGGCACGCCCATGCCCTTGTCGGGTAGTCCTTCGGCGATGTAGCGCACGAGCGCGCGATGGATGTCGTCCTCGAGGTGCGGATTTTTCATCCGTGCGGCGACCGAGAGCGCGTTCCTGATGCCATTCTGCTGCACGAGACGCAATATCTCGTCCACTTGCTTGTCGTGCGTCTCTGGCTCGAGCTTCAGGACGTTTTTGAGTATCTCGGGCTCGGCCATGACGACCGTCTCGTGAAGAATGGTCGTAGGAGCAAGCTCCGCATACGTCGCGACTTCTCGGCGGGCAATACGGTCTTTTTCAAAACGGTTGTCGGGCGTTTCCATCTCGGCCTCCTTCTCCCGCACCCGCTCACGCAAATACGCCAACTCCTCTTCGGGAGATTTAAATTTTTCGGGAGCCGCACTCCGCGGCTTCTCCATCATGGGAGGCATGTGGAAAGTATACCCCATGAGATAGGCGCAGCCGCCATCTCACGGGGTATATCACTCCTATGTGAGGGATTTCGTGCCGATGTCGCGGCGGAAGTGCATGCCTTCGAAATGAATCTTGCCGACTGCTGCATAGGCGCGGTCGAGCGCTTCTTTGAGTGTGCCGCCGGTCGCGGAAACGCTGAGTACGCGACCACCCGCTGTCACGAGTTGGCCGTCTTCCGACCTCGTACCTGCATGAAATACAACCACTCCATCGACGCTCCGCGCATCATCAATTCCCGTGACGGGAAATCCGGTTTTGTACTCTTCGGGATAACCGCCGGACGCGATGACGATGTTCGCCGCAAATCCGTGCTCCCAAACGACCGAGTGGCGCATCGCATCAATCGTGCCGTCGATAGATGCGTCCAGAAGATCTAAGAGGTCTGTCTTGAGCAGGCGCATGTATACTTGGCACTCCGGGTCGCCGAAACGGGCGTTGTATTCGAGCACTTTGGGTCCGTCGAGAGTCAATTTGAGACCGGGGAACAAGAGGCCCTGGAATTGGACCCCTCGCTTTTTTATCGCCTCAAATGTCGGCACGAGGACTTTGACTTCGATACTTGCCATTATGTCGGGCTTCGCCCACGGGACCGGCGCGATGGTGCCCATGCCGCCGGTATTTTTCCCCTGGTCTCCGTCGAGGGCAGCCTTATGATCTTGGGATGACGGGAAAAGCACGTACGCGATTCCGTCCGTGAGTGCATGAACGGACATTTCAGGCCCTTCCAGAAACTCCTCAACGACGACCTCACCTCCCGCATCTTTATGGACGCGCTCTATCATTATCTCGTTGATTGCTTTTTCGGCTTCTTCGAATGTCGAGCATACGTACACACCCTTTCCGAGTGCCAGGCCCGACGCTTTGATAACTATCGGTACGCCATGTGCATGCACATACGCGAGCGCCGGAGCTGCCGCTGTAAATACGGCGAATTCTGCGGTGGGGATTTTTGACTCATGCATCAGCTGTTTGGAGAAGGCCTTTGAGCCTTCTATCTGTGCGGCCTCTTTGGTGGGACCCCATACGCGCAGTTTGTGCTTCTTGAATACGTCCACGATACCCCCGACGAACGCGTCATCCGGTCCGGGTATCGTAAGACCGATGTTCTTTTCTTTGGCAAAAGCCGCCAGCTTCTCGAATTCCATGACGCCGATAGGAACGTTCTCGGCGAGAGACGCCGTCCCGCCGTTACCCGGTGCCGCATAGAGCTTGCCTGCGCGCGGTGACTGTTTCAACTTCCACAGAAGTGCGTGCTCGCGGGCTCCGCTTCCTACGACTAAAACGTCCATACCTGCATTTTACCCTATATCTCTAGCGTGCATTAGCGTACTTAACTTATGCGGCCGCATCGGTTAAGTACGTCAGTTGCCATGACCTTCAATATACCGCATCGCGTCCTCTGGTGTATCAACGAACCGTATCGACTTCATAACGTCATTCCTCAAAAATCCCTCATCGCTCATCCTCTGTAATTGCTGTTTGAGTCCATCGTAAAACCCGTCCGTGTTCACGACGACTGTTCGTTTGCCGCCCTCGTCATTCTTTGTCATGCGCACGACCGCCGAAAGCTCGTTCAGCGTGCCGATGCCGCCGACAAGGACCACTACGACGTCCGCGCGTTTGATGATACCTGCATTCATTGCGTGTGAATCCTCGACGAGAATTATCTCATCCGCATTCTTGTATGTTCTCTCTTGTACGGCCGCTCGCGAGACCGCGATGATGCGTCCGCCGCCCTTGTGGATCCCGTCGGCGATGATGTGCATAAGTCCTTCGTTGGTGCCGCCGAAAACCAACGTGTGTTCATGCTCTGCAATCAGACGGGCGAGCGTTTCTACAACGCTTGTGTATTTACCCGCAACATCGTATTGGGACAGGAAAACGCCGATGTTCATCGGCTCATTCTACTACTCTTTCGTAAGGATTTCAGGCCCGTTTTTTGTTATCAAAACCGTGTGTTCTGCGTGCGCAGTACGCGAACCGTCTTTTGTGCGGTAGGAATAGCCGTCTTCGTCTATAAAAAGGTCGCCCGAGCCGAGCGTCATCATCGGCTCTATCGCTATCACAAGCCCTTCGACGAGCTTCGTGCCCTTCCCCGGCGCACCGAAATTCGGCACGTGCGGTTCCTCGTGCACCTTGAGCCCCACGCCGTGACCTGAAAGATTTTTTGGGTAACCGAATCCGTAATTTTCCGCGACTTTCTGCACCGCATACCCGATATCCCCCGTGGTACTGCCGACCGTAGCCTCTCTGATGCCTGCCGCAAGCGCCTCGTACGTGCCGCGCACCAATTCCTCATCGTGCGGGCTTACCGGCTTCCCTGCGATGACGGTCGCCGCATGGTCAGTGTAGAGCCCTTTGTGCTTGATACCGAAATCGAGACACACGACATCGCCCTCTCGGATGACCGCAGTATTTTGGCTCGCGGGAGAATGCACGATGACGTCGTTGATGGACAGGCAGAGTCCCGAGGGATACGGTATATCGGTCTTGCGCTCTTTGTGTCCGTGGAATGCGAGCTCATCGCCGTCGGCTTTTACCATTTCGCGCGCCTTGTACTCTAGTTCACGCGCCACCAGCCCCGGCTTGACCATCGCGCTCAGGATGCGCACGTGGCGTGCGAGCCGCTTGCCGCCTTCGCGGAGTGCGTCGATATCCGCTTGATTCCGGACTATCATGCGAGCTTCAATGCCTTCACTACCTCGGCGAACACTTCATCGATCCCCGCTTCCCCTTCTACCTCATGGATAGTCCATCCTAATGTTCGAAGCTCCTCAATAGACGGCACGACGTGTTCTTCGTACCACCCGAATCGGCTCGCGAGTGCTTCGTCTTTGGCGTCGTCGAAACGGCCGCGCGCGATGAGCCGCTTCTTTGCGGACTCTTTGGAGAGATTCAACACAACAGCTTCCAAAGTATCCCGCTTCCACAACTTCATCATGTCGTCGACCGCGCGCGACTGGTCGGGCCTTCGGCATGTCCCGTCGAGTATAAGGTGCTGAGTGCCGTCAAAAGAAGTGTTGAGCATGCCGGTAAGCATATAAATGGGCATAAAAGACGGCACGAGACCGCCCGCGGCGAGTATCTCTCCGGTGCGTACGGCAAGCGATGTGCCTGTTTTCATAAAATCCCTCAACAGGTTGCCCATTTCGGGGCGGACGACCGGCCGCGAGGGGTCGTTTTTCCGGAGGTACTTCTCCAAGAGCTCACATTGCGTTCCTTTACCCGAGCCTGAAATGCCGAAAAATGCGACGGTGAGTGGTTTCATAGCGATGATTATATACCAGCGGAGCGACTACGCCTCTTCCCGCCATTCTTTGTATTTTGTCAGGACGGTATCAGTGACACCGCTCAAGTCGTTGTCCTTGGTATCGATGACAAGGTCAAAATTCTCCGGGTCGGTCGGGTTCACACCGTACAGAGAGAAGTACCTCTTTTGCTCGCTCGCGAACCTCCGCTCAATGCTCGCCCGCACGTCTTCTACCGATTCGGCGTGCTCGCTTACACGGCTTTGCTTCAGGACATCCTGAAAAATACGCTGCGCCGCCGAGTCGACGTCGATTGCGAGGAACACCTTGAAGGAATCCGGCATCCAATGCCATGCCATGCGGGAGTCGATGACGAGCTTACTTTCCGTCTTCCCCATGCGTTGGAGCAGTTCGTCGACTTTGTAGTCGATGTCGCGCTTGGCTTCGGCGGATATATTCGTCGCTTCGACGGTCTCTCCGCGCTGTGCGGCTATCTCACGGAAAAGGTCGCCGGAAGAAAAATGCTTGTAGCCGAGCACGCGCGCCACTTCTTTCGCGGTTGAAGATTTTCCTGACCCGAGCGAACCTGCGATGGTTATCAGCTCTTTTTTCATCCCGTTAGAAATAGGACGCGGACCGGAAACGGGGTACGTGCCTTAAATCGCTACAGCTAGTAAAAACGACCGCTTGCGGCAATTGGTATGAGAGTCCGCTATTTCTAACGGGATTCATCGGTTAATACTCCCGTATGGAGGTCTGTGCGTCAATCTTTTTCACAAGATCAAGCACGACGGAGACCGCGATGAGGAGCGCCGTGCCGCCGATAGTTATCGCGGTGATGCCGGTAATGCCCTGCAAAACGATAGGCAAGACCGCGAGGGTGCCGAGAAAAAGTGCTCCGACGAGCGTGATGCGCGTAATGATATTGCCGAGATATTCGCTCGTCGTACCCCCCGGCCGCACGCCCGGAATAAAGGCGCCGTTCTTCTGGAGATTCTTCGCAATTTGATTCGGCTCAAACGTGATAGCGGTGTAGAAGTAGGTGAACACGACGACCAGGAAGAAGTAGAGCGCCCCGTATACCCATTGATTCGCGAGCGCCGCAACGACCGCCGAGGCGCCTGAAGCGAGGAACGGGATGGAACTCTTCGCTATGAACGTGGCGATCATCTGAGGAAAGAGAAGGATGGAGAGTGCGAAAATGATAGGAATAACTCCCGCCTGATTCACGCGCAAAGGCAGGTAGGTGGAAATACCTCCCAACACCTTCGTCCCGCGCACGCGGCGCGCATAGGTGACGGGAATCGGACGTTCCGCCTCCGTGATAAAGACAACGCCCGCAATAATGACCGCGGCGGCGGCGGAAAACGCGATGTATACAGGAATCTGCGCGACATCGAACGAAAAGACGAGTTGGGCGAGCGCCGACGGGAGTCCCGCGACGATGCCCGCAAAGATGATGAGCGAGATGCCGTTGCCGACACCAAACTCGGAGATGAGCTCACCGATCCACATGATAAGCATCGCGCCCGCCGCGATGACCGTGACGTTGGTGATGAAGCCGAGCAGCGTGAGATTGGGGACGATGCCGTTTTGCTGTAAAAGGAGGAGGAACCCGAAACCCTGAATAAACGCGAGCGGCACCGAAAGGTAACGCGAGTACTGCATAAAACGCATGCGGCCCGCATCGCCTTCTTCCTGGTACATCTCCTTCAACTTCGGAATGAGTATGGTCATGAGCTGCATGACGATGGACGCGGTGATGTACGGAGAGACACCGATCATCATGATAGACAGGTTCGAAAAGCCGCCTCCGGAAAAAATATTGAGGAGGCCGAGGAATTGGTTGTTGCTCAAAAAGGCTTCGAGCTGTACGGCATTGATGCCCGGTATGGGGATAGCAGCGAGAAAGCGGAAGACAACGAGCGCGGCCAAGACGAACAGAAGGCGTGTGCGCAACGTCTCATCTTCGAAGACAAGTTTTATTTTGCGAAGGAATGTTTCAAACATGTTAGTTTTTCTTAACGAGTATTAACGAGTTTAGAAACAACTTACACCCCACACACGGTACGCTATTGGGCTTCTGCGGTATTGCGAGACAACATGAAACCTGCGGACAAACCGTGTGGGGGGTCAAGTAATTGTAACTCGCTCCGCTCATACAATTATTTGACCTCCCGCCTTCTCGATAGCAAGGCGTGCCGAAGCCGAGACCGCAATACCCTTGACCGAGAGCTTCTTGCTCAAGCTTCCGGTACCCACGATCTTCACCGGTGGCATAACGCGCGTTGATATAGCGCGCTTCTCCGCAAGCGTCTTTGAAGTGACTTCGGCGCCGCTGTCAAAAAGCTTTTCGAGGCGGTCGAGCGAGATGACAACCGCGTCGAGCCGGGTACCGTCAACGCTTCGGCCGCGATTCTTGCCGTACCCGCGGCGTTTCGGCAACTTCTTGATGATGTCGCGCATTTCAGGGCGCTTCTTGCGACCCGCGCGAGCGTTCTGGCCTTTGGTACCGCGGCCCGACGTCTTGCCGCGTTTGCCTCCGCGTCCGACGCGCATCTCTTTGCCTAAAGTCGTGCGTTTAAGTGTGTTGAGTGATGCCATAGGGGTAGTTTTTAGTAAATAGTTAGCAGTAGACAGTGAAATACAAAACTACTTCATCGATACTTTCTTGAGGGCCTCGATGGCCGCGCGTGCGTTGTTTACGGGATTCTTGCTGCGTGAAAGAAGCTTTGCGGTGACGTCGCTCACACCGGCAAGTTCGAGCACGGTACGTACGGAGGAACCGGCGACGAGTCCGCGTCCGGCGCTCGGACGGATTTCCACGCGCGACGCGCAGAACTTCGCTTCGATGTTGTGGGGAATGCTGCGAGTCTTCGTAAGATTCACCTGTATCATCGCGCGCTTTGCCGCGCGGGTGGCTTTTTCTATCGCTTGGGCGGTGTCAGCCGCTTTGCCCAGGCCCACACCCACACGCCCCTTCTTGTCACCAAGGACCAGAGCCGCGCTGAAATTGAAACGGCGGCCCCCCGCCATGACGCGTGCGACGCGGCGAATGCCGATGAGCTTCTGTGCGAATTCGCTGCGGCGGTCATCTCCCCCGCGGCGCCCGCCGCCCGGTCGTCCGCCACGCCCACCTCCGCGACGGTCACGATTGCCGCGGCCCGCAAAACCGGCCTTCGGTGCGTGCGCACCGGCAGCAACAGGCGCACCTGCAGCGGCTCCTTCAGTCGGCTTTATTTCGTTTGTGTTTTCATCGGCCATATACGTTCATTAAAATTCTAATCCCGCAGCACGCGCAGCGTCCGCAAAGGCTTTTACCGTGCCAAGGTATTGGAAACCACCGCGATCGAACACGACGGCCTTGATGCCTTTCGCGCCCGCGAGTTTGGCGATGGTCGCAGCTGCTGCTTCCGCCCGTTCGCGCGGCGTCTTGCCCTTCTCGTTCTGGGAAGAAACGGCTGCGATAGTGACGCGTTTCGTATCGTCGATTATCTGCGCGGTGAGACGCGTGTTGGATTTGTATATCGAAAGGCGCGGACGGGTTTCGTTCCCGATGACCTTTGCGCGCACACGCTTGTGCCGGCGGATTCTTTGCTGTGTTTTAGAGAGTGCCATAATTTAGTTGAAAGTGTTATGCGGTGGCTGCGGCTGCGGCTTTTTTGCCCTGCTTCTGGCGGACGACTTCGCCTTCGTACCGGATTCCTTTGCCCTTGTACGGCTCCGGCTTCTTCTGGGCACGGATTGACGCCGCGAATTCACCGACCTGCTCCTTATCCGCACCCGAAACGGTAATGATGTTCTTTTCGACTATCGTAGTAATTCCCTCCGGGATAGCGAGGAGAACGGGGTGCGAGAATCCGACGGCGAGTTTGATTTGTTTGCCCGCAAGTTCGGCCTTGAAGCCGATACCTTCAACCTGCAGCTTCTTCGTAAACGGCGTGTTCACCCCGGCTACCATGTTGCGTACGTGCGCCGCGTACGTACCCCAGAGAGCGCGGCCAAGCCGTGACTTTTCTTTGGGTGTGACGGTGACCTCACCGTTTTGGACTGAAATAGTCACCGCGGGGTGCACCATGCGCTTCAGTGTTCCGCCCTTCCCCTTGACGGTTATCTCGCTCGAAACGACGGACACATCAGTGCCGGCGGGTATCGTTATTGCTCTTTTTCCTATTCTGCTCATATTATTATTTACCAAATCTCGAACAAGGCTTCGCCGCCCACATTTTGTTTGCGTGCTTCCTTGTCGGAGAGAACTCCTTTCGGTGTCGAGAGTACCAGGGCGCCGTGCCCGTAGCGCACCGGCATGATTTCACGTGTGCTCTTGTACAATCTTCGTCCGGGCTTGCTGACGCGCTTCACGCCACGGATGATGTGTTCCCCTGCTTCGTTGTACTTGAGCGTGACGTCGAGTGTCTTGCGAACCTTCTTGCCCTTCTTCTCGATGTCCTGTACGTAACCCATGTCTTTCAATTTTTCCGCGACCGCCATCTTGAACGCCGAGTACGGAATCGAGACGGTGGCCTTCTTGATGGCACCGGCATTCGTGAGACGCACTATGAAGTCACCGATTGTGTCGTTTACCATGAAGATTTCTTTATTCCGGGAATGTTACCTTCCAAAGCTTCCTCGCGGAAACAGATGCGGCAAAGGTTGAAATCGCGCATAAAACCGCGCGGGCGTCCGCACTTGAAGCAACGTCGCACGGTGCGGCTTGAGAATTTCGGCGTTCTTCGCGCCTTTATTTTCATTGATTTCTTTGCCATGAGGTTATGCCGCGAGGAGAGGTTGAAGCTTCTTGCACCCCACCTTTCGGATGTTGGGTTATGGAAGCTTCGTGCGTGACTTTGTTCTTGCGATATCGGCCCTAGACCGATCAGACCTAAAAACAAAGCCCCCTACGAGGCACAGGAAATATACGCGAAGCGGACACAGAAGTCAAACTTGGACTTAGGCGATTACCTCGATATCTGCCGAACCACCGGTAACACCGCTCACTGACGTACACGTTTGGCCCCCACTACCCGCTTTTACCTTTTCCATTGCAGCTTTTGTTGCAGTAACTGAGTCCTTTATGGAAGCATCAATGGTAACATTTTGGCTGCAAATCAGACCTTGACCCGCGTACAGCCAGACGAGATATCCTTCAATATTAAGTGATTTTATTCGTATCTTTTCCCCCACTAAATAATTATGTTCAGATTTCATATTTTTATTATAGGGGAAACGCCTAGCAAGACAAGTCTTGCTAGGCGCGAACGATTGAGGTGAGTAAGACAGCCAACTGAGAGAACGGCCCCTTGTTTACTTGGCTTCCTGCAACGGCAAGCCGAGGTAGCGCAGATACGCTTCTGCTTCTTTCTTGGACTTCGCAGTCGTCACTATCGTGACGGCGAGTCCGAAGATGTCTTTTGAGTCTTCGTCGGAGGTCTCGGGGAAAACAATGTGCTCTTTGAACCCTATCGAGATATTGCCCATCTCGTCGATGGCGGATGTCTTTATACCGCGGAAGTCCTTCACGCGCGGCAAGACGATGTTGATGAGTTTATCGAGGAACGACTGCATGCGTGCCCCCCGGAGCGTCACCTGATAGCCCGCGACATCACCGACACGGCTCTTGAAGTTCGCGATGGATTTCTTGGCGCCGCGGGTGACGGGTGCCTGGCCCGTGATGCGGGAGATGCGGTCGAGGATGAGCTCCAACTTTTTTTTGTCTTTGAGCGAGCCGACGCCGGTCGAGACGATAATCTTCCCGACTTTTGGCGCCTGCATGACATTGGTGTAACCGAATTCAGCTTTGAGCGCTTCGAATGTCTTGTTGTGTTTTGCTGTTTTCATAGTACTTGTAGTGAGCTTGTCGAACTATTTCAAAGTTTCGCCGCTTTTAACCGCAACGCGCTCGCGTGAGCCGTCCGCATCGCGAACAATCTTGATGCGCGTCGGCTTGCCAGTCTTCGGGTCCATGAGCATGACGTTGGATGCGTGTATCGGCATCGGCTTGTCGACTATCTGCCCCTTGCGGTTCTGGGCCGAAGGCTTGCGGTGACGCTTCACGAGATTGATGCCGTCGAGCAGTACCTTGTTGCTAGCGGTAAGCACACGCACGATTGCTCCGCTTTGCCCTTTGTTCTTCCCCGCAATGACGAGGACCTTGTCTCCTTTTTTCAATTTCATACTAAAAATTTATTTTGTACAGATTTGCTAGACAATCTCCGGCGCGAGTGAGCCGATGCGCTGATAACCGCGCTCTACCACTTCGCGGGGGATGGGGCCGAATACGCGATTCGCCTTCGGTTCCTTCGGTTCTTTACCGGTTCCCGCGATGAGCACGACGGCATTCTCGTCGAAGCGCACGTATGAACCGTCGGCCCGGCGGAATGCCTTTCTTTGGCGGACGATGACCGCACGGTGCACTTCCTTCTTTTTCACGGATTTGCGCGGTTGCGCTGTCTGGATAGAAATGACAATCTCGTCTCCGATGCCGGCGTAACGGCGCTTGGAGCCGCCTAATATCTTAAAGACACGGCCGATGATACCGCCGGAATTGTCTGCTATTTTCACGAGAGTTCTATCTTGGATCATATATTATTCTTCACTCTTCACCTGCGTGTCGCGGGAAACGAGTACAAAACGCTTGCGCTTCGAGATCGGACGCGTCTCGCGAATGGTTACCTTCTCCCCTATCTGTGCCACGTTGCCGACATCGTGCACGAGGAATTTCTTGCTGAGGCGCATGAATTTCTTGTACTTCGGGTGCTTCACGTAGCGCTCCACCTGGACCGTAGCCGTGTCTTTCATCGCCGACTTAACGACGACGCCTTCAAATGTTTTTCCTAGTTTAATTTCGGGTTCCATATAATGACGAGTGCGAATACTACGCTTTCTTGGCCTTAGATGCAATTGCGGTCTTCCCGGCGGACAGTTGTCGCGCGCGCAACTCCGTCAAGATTTGTGCTATCTCGCGGCGCAACGTGCGGCCCCCGCGGACATCGCGCGTACGGCTGCCTGCACCTCCGAACCGGAACGTGCGAAGAGCTTCGCGCTTGTCGGCGACGGTTTTCTGCAGCTCTGCAACTTCTTGTTTTGAAAAATCAGTCATATGCTAATTGCGGACGACGATGCGTGCAGTGATCGGCAACTTCGTACCCGCCTTGCGCAGCGCTTCGCGGGCTACCGCATCCGTCGCGCCGTCTATCTCGAAGAGTACGCGGCCCGGACGCACATCAAAGACATACCCGGCGACATCTCCCTTTCCGCTACCCATGCCCACTTCCGCAGCCTTCCGGGTAAACGGTCTGTCGGGGAAAATACGTATCCAGATTTTCGCGCTCTTTCCACCGGCACGCGTAAGCGCGCGGCGGGCAGCCTCTATCTGATTGGAGGTGACCCGCGCCTGTGTGAGCGCCTTAAGGCCGTGTGAACCGAAGGCCACCGTGACGCCCCGGGTCTCGGGAGTATTGAGGCGCTTTGTGCCCCGGCGTCCTGATTGCCACTTGCGATATTTTGCTTTTTTCGGTGCGAGCATATTTTATTGTGCGCTTTTCGCGGATTGCTTTTCGTCGGCAAAGATGTTGCCGCGGTATATCCATACTTTGACGCCGATGACACCGTACGGAAGGTATGCTTGTTCACGCGCGAAATCAATGTCGGCGCGCAGCGTCTGCAATGGCACGCGACCGCGCTTTATCTCTTCGGTGCGGGACATTTCCGCGCCACCGAGGCGTCCGGCGATAGCGATACGTACGCCCTGCACATCACGGTTGGCCATGACCTTCTCCACCGTCTGCTTGAGTACCCGGCGGAATGTCTGGCGTTTCTCCAAGCCTTCCGCGACCATGTATGCGACGACCGGAGCCTGTGCCTCCGGGCTGCGGACCTCTTCGATGTCGATACGGACAGCTTTGCGCTCTGCGTGCGGCACGGTGCGCATAACAGCTTCTATCTCCTTGCTGAGTTTGGTCGAGCCCTCGCCGCCGCGGCCGATGACCAATCCCGGCCGGGAAGTCTTGATGATGACGCGAACGGCCTTTTCGTTGCGCTCTATCTCTACCGAGGTGACGTATGATCCTCGCAAACGCTTCTTAAGAAAACGGCGTATCGCGGCGTCTACACAGACGTTCTGCCTGTATTTGGCAGGGCTTTTCGAGAACCAGCGCGACTTCCAGTCGCGGATGATACCGAGTCGGTGTGCGTATGGATGTACGGTATGTGTCATAAATAGCTTATAGCTTTTAGCTGGTAGCTTGCAGTTCTTTCGTTTGTTTCTTTGAGACCTGCACTTTGCGGTTGGACTTCTTTGGTGACGCATTCTTTGCCGCTTTTGCAACCTTCCTCGCCGACACACCGAGCTCGAGGAAAACGATGCTCATCGTCTTGCGGAGGGTTCCCGAGCGTCCACGGCCGAACGGTCGCGCGCGCCGCATCACGGCGCCTTTGTTGACGGTGATGGTCTTGACGAAAAGATTTTCTGCGGAGTTGCCTCTCGAACTCGCGTTTGCGATGGCAGAATCCAAAAGCTTGCCGATAGTCGGCGACGATTTCTTGGGCAAGTACAAAAGCGCTGCGCGTGCGGCGGGTACGGACTTACCGCGGATGAGGTCCGCGACGAGACGCACCTTGCGCGGCGACTGGTGATAATTCTTAAGTAATGCCTTCATACATTTTAAGCACGAAACTCGAAATACGAAAAAGCACGAAAAGAGGAAAGGGACTCAAAAGAATTATTTTTCTGTGTTTCGAATTTCATATTTTTTCGGATTTCGATATTCGGATTTCGGATTTACTTCTTCGCAGGTGCTGCCGAGGCCGTGGCTTTCGCCGCCTGTGCTGTTGCGATTTCCGCGGCCTTTGCGGCCATTTCGGTCTCCTTCTGCATCTTACCGCCATGCTTGATAAATTTGGTCGTCGGTGCGAATTCGCCCAATCGGTGGCCCACCATGTCTTCGGTCACGAACACATCGTCGAAATTCTTTCCTGTGTGTACGGCGAATGTGTAGCCCACGAATTCCGGTGCTATCTGCGAGCTCCGCGCCCACGTCTTGATAGTCCCCTGCGTGGCCTTACGCAGAGATACTTTCTTCATCAGTTTGACGTCCACATACGGACCTTTTTTCAGTGATCGTGTCATATCAATTGAAATCCCGCCTGCGCGGGAGTCCGCACAATGTATAGGAAATGAGGGGCAATGTCAAACAAAACGCCCGCGTACGCGGGCGTTTTGCCATGATGAAGAGCCTCGAAGTTATTGACCGAGCTTCCCTATCAAAGCCTTGAGCGCCGATTCGAGAGCCGTGAGCGCGTTGGCGAGATTGGAATTCGTAGAAACCTTCGCCGCATCGTTCATGTACGGGTATTCTGTCGGCGCGGCTGGTGCGTTGTAGATCTCGATATCGTTCCATGTGCATCGTATCGAGGAAGTCGGATTATTACCCGCATTCAGCTTGCAGTTCGCGAGCGCATCCGACTGCGAGATGTTGGCAGTCGTGATGAAGAGATCGCCGTTGAGGTACCCGCGATAGGTGCCGAGCGTTACGACCGGCGGTTTCGGAGGAAACGGCGGGAGCGTGAGCGATGTCGGGTCGTACGCTGTCGCGAATGAATCAACGGGGCGACCGATCTTTTGCGCGACCTGTGCCGGCGTCATTCCCCCGTTACCGTCCCCGATGTACGTACCGCGGATGCGATAGACCGGTATTGAGCCCGCCAAGTCCGCCGCTGCGGCTCCTGCGAACGAGTAGACGACGATGGCCTTTATTTTGGACATGTTGTCGTTGGTCGGACCCCAATGCCAGAGAACGGGGTCGTAGGAGGAAAGCACGAGCACTGTCGGCCCGCTCAGTGCGGGAAGACTGAGCTGAATACCGCCTTTGGTATCGTCGCCGGACTCATATACCGAAGCGGCTGCGACATTGAACGCGCCGACTTGCTGCTCGATCTGATTAAGTACCGAGGAAATGGTGCCCGCGCCAACATATTGAGACGGAGAGACAATACGGCCGATGCGTGCGGCGAACGTGCCCGCATGCCAGTTGCTCTCATATTCAATCTCAATAACATGCGTACCTCCATTGAACACCCGGGAATATGTGGGCGAGCCGGAGTTGCCGCCGTACGTATTTGCCAGCTGTCCATCGACGTAGAGACGGGCAACGCTCCATTGCGGGTTCGACATATCGAACTCGATCGGCGGTGACGGATTGCCGTACGTGAACTTTCCTACGAAGTAGGCACCAATCTTGGCTGATCCCATTCCACCGCCATTATTGTAATTGAAGTAAGGC
>MFKY01000057.1:4785-6003 GCA_001781175.1 Candidatus Kaiserbacteria bacterium RIFCSPHIGHO2_01_FULL_55_37 | reverse complement strand
TTCCGAGTATACGCCCCCCCCTATTCGCGTCAAGCGCGTTTGCAATTGGAACGAATCAAGCCCAGGCAAAAAAACAATGCTCCCACTCTTCACCCGATCCAATATCTCCTGCTTGGTCAAAACTGCCATGGGGGCATTCTCTACCAAAAAAGAAAAGCCGCCCGACCGGTTCACGGAAGGGCGGAAAGATGGTTGGAGCAGTATCCAGCGACGTTTGCTACAGCTCAGGCCTGCTTGGTCTTGTCTCCAAAGCGAGTGGTATTTCAAGGGTGACTCCAGTCCGGCCGAAACCAGACTCTCAACGTCTCCCACCTAACCTGCGCACAGTGAACAAGCCTTCAACCCACGCTCCGGGAATCGAACCCGCGAAGCTCCAACAGCGAGGTGTTGCTCCAACCGCTGAGGATAGTACAGGCATGGGACAAACATGTTAAAACTACAAAACGATTGTCAAGCCCCCAATCGCCGGGAGCGGCTCATATTGGGCCATGATGGTGCCGGCGATTTCTTCCACCAATTTGATGTCTTTTTTCTCCGCCCTATCGAACGTGTTTTTGGGGAGCACGACTTTGATGGGTTTGTGGTCATTGGTGCGCTTCAACATTTCTTCCACCGCTTCGTATTGGTTGTCGTACACGTGCGCGTTGGATATAGAGTGGCTGTAGACGCCGACGCCGACGCCGAGCTTTTGCGCGAGGATGCACTGTAGGAGCGCGAAGCCAGCGACGTCGGCTGGAAAGCCGAGCACCATGTCGTTGCTTCTCACCATGTTGTGCAAATGCAGCCGCCCGCCAATGATGTTGATGGTGAATGTGTACGGGCACGGGACGTTGGCCTTCTTGGTGCCGCCAAGGCCGTCGGAAGCCGGGTCCCACGTGACGATGACACCATGGCGCGAGGTCGGGTCTTTTTTCAGAAGCTTCAAGAGAGCGCCCAGCTGGTCGCGGCCGAAGTGTTTGCGCCAGCGGTATCCGTAGGCCACCGTAACGGTATCCGCAGGATTGGTAAATGCGTCCCAAATTTTCGTAAAATCGCGGAGGAAATCCGCGGGCTTCCTCGCACCAGAGATACACCATATCTGCTCCGCGACGAACATTTTGATGGGAATTTTACGCAGTGTAAGGATAGGGAATCCCTCCTTTTCGATATCAATACTAAAATGCATCCCGGGCACGGCACACACCTCATGCCCCGTCCGCGCATTCTTCTCTCGCACGC
>MFKY01000057.1:0-4777 GCA_001781175.1 Candidatus Kaiserbacteria bacterium RIFCSPHIGHO2_01_FULL_55_37 | reverse complement strand
CTCATGCCCCGTCCGCGCATTCTTCTCTCGCACGCCCTCTTCCACGATCCGTCGCAGCATGTCTTGGTACAGAGAGTCGAACTTAGTCATGAGTGATATATTGTCATGCATGAAGAAAATTGACTACCCCTACCTTCCCAAGGGCCGCACCATCCTCTACGTGCCCGAAGACAATCCGTACATGCGGATAGCGCGCGAATACGCGATTACCAACTCGCTCGATGAGGCAGTAAAAACGGGTAGTGTGATAGTGAAAGGCAGCATGATAGTCGGCCAAGGAGCCAACGGCAGCGATTATCACAAAACTCACCAGTGCGAACGTGTTCGCCTAAAAATTCCGACTGGCGAGAAGTATGAACTGTGCGAGGGCTGCCACCCCAAAAATCACAGCGAACCAAGCGCCATAGAAGACGCGCAAAGCCGTGGTTTCGATACCGAGGGAGCCGACCTCTACCTCTGGGGCCACTGGTGGGCCTGCGAGCCGTGCTGGAAAGCCATGATCAAAGCGGGCATTGCCAACGTATGCCTGATGGAAGACAGCGAACGGCTATTTAACAAAGCGCATCCGAAGAATGTAATAGGCAAGCAGTTTGCATAGATCGCACTGCTTATTGACTATTCATTTCGATCCTCTATACTGACTGTACAAATGGCTTCGGCCCGGCCCCCGCAAGGGGGAGAAAGGAAGCGGAGAGCCGTCAGAGCATGTCTTTGACGGCTTTTCGCACACGCCGAAATGTATCCTTATCAATGGTCACGATGTGCTGATCGAGACGCCGCGTATCAACGAGGCGAAGTTGCGAAATGATCGCCGCCGCTTTTCTGCCGCCGACGTCTCCCACCGGTACATGATACTTGTTTTGCTTCGTTGAAGTCGTGAGCGGAATCACCAGACATACGCGACGACTGAATCCTTTGAATATGAGAACGGGTCTTGAAAATGCTTTGCCGGTTCCATCTTGTTCAAAACCTACGTTAACCCCGAGCCGACACCAGCGAACTTCGCGTTCGTAATACAAGGGCAGGTAGTCCTCGTGGGCATTGGTTCGCTTCTTCTCTTCATTCCACACGTCGAAATCTTTTTCCATAACGCTTCGTGCATTGTATCTCATCAAAAACTGGTGGGCATGCGAGCCATGTTGGGACGCGATGATAGCGGCTGGTATCAAAAATGTCTTTTTGATGGGGGAGCGAACGACTCTTCAACAGAGCGCATCCAGAAAATGTCATTGGCAAGCAATTCGCCTGATGTGTAACCCTTAAGGTTGAACCTTAAGGGGTATGAAAAAGTAAGCTACGACGTAGTACAATCCGACCATGGCTAAGGGAGTCGTGATCAAAATTGATGGAATCGATGGTTGTGGTAAGGGTACCCTGGTTGAAAATCTTCACACCCACTATAATTCCAAACTTCGAGTGGTCACCACCCGAGAATTCGGCAATGATCAGGACGCTAATGTGTCGACTCAAGCTCGGTCGGGAACCGTCTCACGAATGCTTTGCGAAATAGCGCTCAATCCCCGTCTCGAATTCGATCCTATTGAAAAGTCGATGATGTTAACAGTGGTCGAACGCAGGCAAAACCGTCTTGTGCTTCCGAATTTACGCGAACAATATGATCTTATTCTATCCGATCGCTCAAGTCTCTCGAGAGCGTACGAATCGGAACTGGGCGATCCCTACCAAAAACTCTTCGAATGGGCGGTAGAACCTTTGCTCGAGGAAGACATGGTCTTGTGGATCGATGTCGATCCCAAAGTTGCTTTTAGCAGAACCGTTCACAACACGGAATTTGTACTGGAACACTATGAAGCAGACGCCAACGAAATCCGAGGATTTGCATACCAAGTAGAAGTAAGCCGAGCGTACAAAATGTTATCTAGTCAAAAGAACAATATTATTCGCATTGATGGTAATGTCGATGTCGAAAACCTGACTCGCGAAGCCATAGAGCACATTGATACGATCCTTACTTCTATATGACTCGTGGCATGATCATAGATGTTGAAGGCGCGGATGGGAGTGGTAAGACCGAGCAGACGAAGCGGCTTTTTGAACGATTGAAGAAAGAGGGGCATGCGGCGAGCTATTTTGATTTTCCGCAATACGAAGGCTCACGCATCGGCAAGCTCATCGGGGAACTCTTGGCTGGCAAACACGGCGATTTTATGAGTATGCCCGCATATGTCTCAGCACTTCCCTACGCGATTGACCGCGGGAGCGCACGAGAGAAATTGCTCGCTGCGCTCGAGCGAGGCGACATATTGGTCTCCAATCGTTATACGCCCTCGAACCTCGCGCACCAGAGCGCCAAGCTCCCGCGCGATGAGCAGCCGGCGCTAGTGGAATTTATCGAAGGCATCGAATACGAGGATCTCGCGCTCCCCCGCCCCGATCTCGTCTTCTACCTTTCGGTCCCTACCGACATCGCATCGGAGCTCATCGGCAGAAAAGAGAAACGAGAATATCTCGGCGGGGAAACGCGCGATCTCGCCGAGCGCAACATCGCCCACCAAGATCGCACGCGCGCAGCATACCTGCGGCTCGCCGAGGAAAAAGGATGGCACGTGATTGAGTGCGCGCCTGGGGGAACGCTCCGAAGTTTGGAAGATGTGCACGAAGAGATTTGGGGTATTGTTATACAATATCTAACCAGCGGAGCGTCATTGCGAATGAAGTGAAGCAATCCAGTCTGGATCGCCGCGCTTCGCTCGCGATGACAAGAAAAATTATGGACTTCAACGAGTATCAAAAATTGGCATCAGCGACAGCGGATTTTACTGGCCGCTCCCCTGAATACAAAATCATGTACTCATGCATGGGGCTGGCGGGAGAAACTGGTGAGGTTATCGAGAAGGTTAAAAAAGTAATGCGCAACAACAACGGAGCCATGTCGGAAGCAGAGCGCGAGGCCATAAAGCAAGAAATCGGTGACGTTCTCTGGTATCTCTCTCAAGTAGCACGCTTCTGCGACATTGCCTTCGACGATGCGGCAAAAGCGAATGTCGAAAAGTTGGCAGATCGCCGCGCGCGTGGTGTGATAAGAAGCGAGGGTGACAAGCGTTAGCAGATGGTATTATGAGTGTCTAAAAGCGTGCGGCTCTTTTTTATTTATTATAACCATTTTTATATATGGCGGAATTGTACCCATTCATAAAAAAGCAAGATAAAGAGGTTTACGAAGCCCTCCAAGGTGAAGAAAAAAGACAAAAAGAAGGCATCGAGCTGATTCCTTCCGAAAACTATGTATCCAAGGCCGTCCGCGAGGCCAACGCATCAAACCTCACCAACAAATATTCCGAAGGTTACCCGGGCAAGCGCTACTACGGCGGCCAGCAATATACGGACATTGTGGAAAATATCGCCCGTGAGAGGGCCAAGCAGCTTTTCGATTGCAAATTCGCCAACGTGCAGCCGCATGCCGGCGCGCCCGCCAACGTCGCGATGTACTTCGCGCTCCTCGAGCCAGGCGATACCGTGCTCGGCATGGATCTCTCGCACGGCGGACACCTTACGCACGGGCACCCCGTCACCTACCTCACCAAAATCTTCAAATTTGTCCGCTACAAGATGAAAAATGTCGACACTGGCGAGATGGATTACGACGAAATGCGCGCAGTGGCAAAAAAAGAGAAGCCGAAAATAATACTGGCGGGCTATTCTGCCTACCCGCGCGAGCTCGATTACGCGAAATTCGTGGATATCGCCAAAGAAGTCGGTGCCATCACCGTGATGGACGCGGCGCATATCGCAGGCCTCATCGCCGGCAAGGCATGCAAGAATCCCTTCGACTGCGGCTTCGACATCATCACGACGACCACGCACAAGACCCTGCGCGGCCCGCGCGGCGGCATGATCCTGACAAAAGACAACGAGGACATCGCCAAGAAAATTGACAAATCGGTCTTCCCCGGCTTTCAGGGCGGCCCCATCATGAATACGATTGCGGCGAAGGCGGTCGCCTTTGGCGAGGATCTCAAACCTTCGTTCAAAAAATATGCAGCGCAAATCCTCAAGAACGCAAAGGCGATGGAAGAGGTCTTCCACAACAACGACATCCGCATGATCACCGGCGGCACGAGCAACCATCTCATTCTCGCCGATGTTTTTGGCAGCCTCGGCATCCCCGGCCAAGAGGCCGAAGACGTGCTCGACGAAGTCGGCATCACGCTCAACAAAAATTCTATCGCCGATGATACGAGGAAGCCAATGGACCCTTCCGGCATCCGCTTCGGCACGCCGGCTGTCACGACCCGCGGATTTAAAGAAAAGGAATGCAGGCGCGTCGCGGAACTTATGATCGAGGCAATGAAAAACAAGGGCGACCACAAGAAAAAAAAGGCGATCCACAACGAAATCAAAACTCTCTGCAAGAAATTCCCGATCCCGGATTCGTTCGTTTGAACGAGAGCGAGATGATGTTAACCTGACTGAGGACGGGGGTCACCGAAAGGAGGTGATCCGATGTCGGCCGCGCTCCCCCGTACCAAGCGCGGCCGACTTCCTGTTTCCTGTTATAATCCCCCGACATGCCCCACATCGACCTCCCGCTCCTTGTCCAATCGCTCGGCTATCCGGGTATCACCCTCGCGGTGTTTCTTGAGAGCGGGGTGCCTTTTGGCTTCTTTTTGCCCGGCGCGTCGATGCTCTTTACCGCCGGCCTCCTCACTGGTCAGGGATTTTTTAATCCGTGGATACTGATTCCGCTCATCACGATAGCCGCTATCCTCGGCGACAACACGGGCTATTGGATCGGTCGCAAGCTCGGCGTGCGGCT
>MFKY01000056.1 GCA_001781175.1 Candidatus Kaiserbacteria bacterium RIFCSPHIGHO2_01_FULL_55_37 | reverse complement strand
AGAAATATCGTCCCAAAAAGCGCGATGACGACGACCGCTATCCACACGAGGCGCATCATACGAGGAATAGCGCCGCGATGCCCGCGACGATGCAGAGGATGCCGTACGCCTGATGCGTAAATTGATGCGGATGAATCTCACCCTTGAAAACCGACGGAAACCACCTGGCGCCGAAATACGCAAAAGAAAGCAGGAAGACGAACTGCAGTCCCGCCATTGCATTCACGATGGTGACGCTCCCTATGGAGATGGCGAGCAGCGTGAGGAAAGCGGCGACGCCTCCGAGCGTTTTGTTCGAAACGACGAGCCACTTCATGCCGTGCGACGAGGCATGATACCCGTGGAATATCGCGCGCCGATTCGCGGGAATGGCGACGAGGAAAAGAGCGCCGATGACGTTCGTCATGCGCGACCAAAAGAACCCGTCGATAAAGCTCGTCTCGAGAAAAATGAGCTTGATGAGGATTGCGGAGCCGCCGAAAAAGATGCCGGAGGCGACGACGAGCCCGAGAGAATTCCAGGTAAATTTGAAGTGCGAAATGAGCACCGTGCCGACGACGAGCAGCAGAAATGCCGGAATGAATGCGCGCGGAAGGTCCTGGTCGAGAAAGACGTATGCGAGGCCGGCCGCCACGACCGCGGAAACGGCCCCCACGACGGGGATGGCATCCGAGGCGTTGCCGCGCTTGAGAGCGGTATAGAGAAAAAGCACGGACAGTATGAACGTCACCGACGCAAGCATGGCGAGCGCAAGAACGGTGAGCGACGGGATTGAGATGACGCCGAAGGGCAAAAGGACGAGGACGAATCCCGACATGACGCTGATATAAAAAGCGTACACCACGGGCCGCCCCAGGTGCGCGTGGCTGACGAGGACATATTTGTCCACGAGCACAATGCCCGCCGAGATGAGCTGGGCGAGAGCCGCGAGCGCTATCCACGTAACCATCTTGCTAGTCTAGCAGAGCATTCCTCTCGCAAATCTGTTTATACACGTATGCCGATTTGCGGATGCGGCGCTCTTGCGTCGCGTAATCTATCTCTACGAGCCCGAAACGGGGCCCGTACCCGCTTGCCCATTCGTAATTATCGAGCAGAGACCAGTAGCAATACCCTTTGACCGGGACGCCCTCTGAAATCGCGCGATGTACCGAGCGCACGGCGTTCTTAATAAATTCCGTACGCCTTGAATCTACCGCATCGGCGAGTCCGTTCTCTGAGACGTAGACGGGGAGCCCATACCTCTTGAGCGCGATGAGTGAGTGGTACAGCGACGCGGGGTGTAGCTCCCAACCCATGTCAGAGCGGACTGCAGCGGCTCGCTCGCGCGGTGTCGTACCGAATTTCTTATGATGATAATGATTGAGTCCGATAAAATCCTGGTGTCCATAGATGAGCTGCAGGAACCGGTGATTCCAGAACCAGTCGATGAAAACGTGCAGGACAATGTTGAACGGGTTCGAGTTCGACTCGAAAAAAATATTGTGCTTCGTAACGCCGACCTGTATCTCAGGCCGTACTTTTTTCATTGCCTTGTACGCGGCACGGTGCGCGGCCGCGAGCGCAGAAACGACGTGCAGATGGCGCAGGATATTTTCCCTGAATGGCGGCCAGAGGCCTTCCCAAAAGCCTTTGCCTGCGTATACCATCGGCTCGTTGATGGTCGTGAAGTGTGTACACTGGTCCCCCAGCTTGCCCGCAACGTAGGCGCAATAACGGGCGAATATTTTCGGCGAGTCACTTCGCTCAAAACCGCCCGTTTCGGAGAACCATAACGGTAAGGTGAAATGCCACATCGTGACGGACGGCTCGAGGCCGCGCACGCGTAGCGCCCGGAGGACGTTGCGGTAATGCTCTACTTCCCGTTCGTCGAATCTCCCCTCCTCAGGCTCAATGCGCGCCCACTCCACCGAAAAGCGGTGGAAGTTGTGTCCGAGTGATTTTGCGATATCGAAATCGTTTTCGAAGCGTGTGTAGTGCTCACATGCGCTGCCGCAGGGAGGGACTTTGCCGTCGCGCGCGGCTTGCGCCCAGTCGGTGTTCTCTATTCCGCCCTCCACCTGATACGAGGCTGTCGCCGCGCCCCACAGGAATCCACTAGGGAATTTTTTTTCGGCCATTGCGTCATTCTACCCCATGAGATAGCACATCTGAACGCGTATAACGCCGGATTCTCGTATCTCACGGGGTCTATTCAGAGACGAGGCTCGGAGTATTCGGTATCAAAATCATTCGATGTGCGCAAAATCTTGAAGAGCGAGAGCAGAATGATGAGCAGAAGAACGAAGAGTACGAACCAGGGAAAGAACGCGATGAGTTGTCCGATACCGTAATCAACAGTCGTTACCTGAGGGCCCCACTGTATTTTCTCGCGCTGGGGCGCTCCGGCCGCCGCGGCCTGCGAACTGTTTACGCCGATTTCTGTTTCCACCGGTTCTGTAGACTGCCCTACCTCGTTCGTAGCAGCTCTCGGAGCTACCGCAACCGGCGCCACACTGTGCGGCGCAGGTCTCTGCGTGCTTGGGGCGGGAGCCGCACTTACAACCGGAGATGAAGCCGGCACGACGACCGTATTCGTTTCGCTCACTACGGGCGCAGGCGGAGCAGGAAGCGTAACTACGCCGACAACCGGAGCGACCGGGAAGAGAGAGTGGCCGTCGCCGCCCGCCGAGCCACCTCCGCCACCCCCAGAAGGCGCCGGGGCGGGAGCCGGTGCGGGAATGTTGATAGTGTAGTCAAACGACGCGACAGAAGACGATGCCGTTGCACCGCCCTCTCCGTAACATGAGAGCGCTTTGACGGTTACCGACGAGCCGACGCTTATCGCACTCGAGTATGTACTTCCCGCGCACGTCGGAGTCGAACCGTCGGTCGTGTAGCGGATAGAGGGCGAGCCTTCGGCAGAGAGTGTCACGCTCTGTGCACTCGTGTATGTCCCCGCATCCGGTGACGCGACAGGAGTATCGGCGACGCGAACGGTGAACGGCGACGCGGTCGCGGCATTTCCGGCCCCGTCGGATGCGTTGCATGTCACCATCGTTGCACCTACCGCGAAAGTGCCTCCGGAAGCGGGCAAGCACGTGACGGCGCTGCCGTCGTCTGCGGCCGGACTCGTGTAGGAAACAACTGCGCCCGAAGCGCTTGTCGCTTCCGCCGTGACGTCCTCGTGCGCGGCGATAACGGGAGCAGTGGTGTCGGGCGGCATGTTCACCAGAAGTTGGCCGAGCGCTACCGCATCGTGGACAGTACCTTCACTGTCGGTCGTGACTTCGCGGAATGTGAGCGTCATACCGTCCGACAATACGTTTCCCAAAGCACTTTCAATGGAACTGATGGAGATGGCGGCAAGGTCGAATGCCGTACCGAGCTCGGCATTGGTGATGGTATGCGGTGTCCCTACGGAGAAAAATGTGAGCCCGTCATCCTGCGATACCTCCGGTTGCAAACTACCGCCTTCGTAGACGGCGTCATCGGGGACCGGCACGTTGAGAATTACGCCGGTGTTCGAGGAATTAATCTCACCCGCGGTCACCGTCCCTTCCGAAGCACGCGGGGCCTCGAACGTAGGCATTCCTCCGTCTCCACCCCCGGGAGGAGCTTGTGCGTGCACAATAGAAGGCAGCGTAAAGCAAGCGGCCATCAGCGCTATGAGTAGCGCGCTCTTCATCCCTGCAGTATTGGCCTGCGAATACATATATTCCTCGTATTATACCACTTCTATTGAGATTGTCTACCAAAAGATGGAATTCCCCACTATCGCGGCAAAACAGTGACTACCGTGGAGCAGCTGCCGATACCTCCCGGCCCCGAGAGGTTGAGGACGAATGTTCTGGAGCGCTTCATGTCGTCGAATTGCCACGAGCCGTTCGCGCTGACGGTCCCGAGTTCGGTCAGGTCGGTCCATTCCGCCCCTTGAGATGTCCAACGGAGTAGTATGGAGCCGCCGGAAGCGATTGTAGACGGGCTTGAGGCGATGGAACATGTGGGACGCGCTTGGGCCCTCGTCTGCGGAGCGACGCCCTGCACGATAGGCTGTGCTATCGAGCCTACACCCGGCAGTGCCTGCACGTACCAGGGGCTCGGTGGGGACGGAGGTGGCGGGTCGTCGTAATAGTAAGTGTCCCACGTATCGTAATAGGTGACGTCGTCCGAAGAATAGACGTACGGATCGTAGACGGTTCCGTAGTCGTAATAATCATAATAATCGTAGTAGTCGTAGTCGTCCCACGGTGTGTAGAACATACCCGGCTGATTGCTCGTGACCTCATAATCCGGGTACACTTCATCGAATACCATCGGGTACCCGTCCTCGTCGTACAAGTAAAACGCGGCACCCGTTTGGGCAGCCGGGTTGAGGACGAGCCGGGAACGGGAAAGGGCCGTGCCGTTCACGATAATAAGAGCGGCGACAAGCGCCGCGGCCCCCAACGTAAGGATGTTGCGCATACATCTTCATGATAGGACGTATCCCGCCCTGAGCAACGAGGCGAGGTGGAAAACGCCGGAGCGGTAGCGGCTTGAAAAAAGCGAGGTATCCGTTTTTGTGCTGATATAATTGGCCGATGACTCTTCGTGAAGTCGCCGCTTACCTTGGCGGACTCGCTGCCCTTTTTCTCCCTTCACTCACGTCCGCACATGAAGTGTACATTTTGAATTCCGACACTATCCGCGCGGCAGTCGCCGCGGATTCGCCAAACCCTTTTACCGCGTATGCGAGCAACGAATACCAATTCTTTTTTTGGGGACTTATCTCTTTTATTGCGATGTCGACCATACTCGCGACGGCTGTCTTTCATCTCTTCGAACGGCAGGCGGGACCCTTTTTCGCATACCTCAAGCGGTTTGCACACCCAATCGCGCGGATTACCGTCGGAGTATCTCTTATCGGTTTTGGACTTTCCGGACACCTCTTCGGGACCGAGCTCGCCCTTCACGACCTCTTCGCCTCTTTCTCCGGTGCGATGCAGGCCTTCTTTTTGCTGGCCGGCATTGCACTCATAGCGGGACTCTATACCCGCTACATAGCCGTGCTCCTCATCGGCGTGTACGCATACGCGGTATTCGTCTTCGGCTCTTATGTGTTTACCTACACCGCTCACCTCGGTGCGTACATACTTCTCTTTTCGCTCGGCGGCGGCACATGGTCTCTTGACCACATATTCGGTACCGGGAACCTCACGTTAAGGCTCGCGAAGCTCGCCCGGCATCTTGTGCCGTACGGCTTCCCGATACTACGGATATGCTTCGGTTTCGGGATTATGTTCGCCGCGGTTTACGGCAAATTTATCCATAGCGAACTCGGACTACAGGCGGTACTTCAGTATCAACTGACCGATTATTTCCCCTTCGACCCTCTCTTCATCGTGCTTGGTGCGCTGATCATCGAATTCCTCGCGGGGGCGATGATATTCACCGGCATTGCAATCCGGTGGACGGGCCTCTTCCTCATATTCTGGCTTATTCTCTCGCAGTTCTACTTCCACGAAGCGTGGTGGGTACACGTGATTCTATTCGGTGCCGGGCTCGCTATCTTTTGCCACGGATACGACCGCTATTCGCTTGAGGGCCGCTTCTTCAAGCGGCATAGCAACGAACCCATCCTCTGAGGAGTACATCAGCGTTTCCTGATATATAACATGAGAACAATGAGAAATCCGAAAAGCGTTGCAGCCATGAGCGGGAAGGTGACGTAACCGAGCTCGAAGAGAATGCGCTGCGCGCAATCCCCTGCGCCGCTTGCCGGGCACGGAATAAGTGCTCCGCCTCCCATTTGGAGATAATGTTGGTAGAGTGCCGCAGCGGCACCGAAAATGGAGAGGGCAATAGAGAAATCCGCGACGGAGCGCTCCTGCTTCCAGAGTGCTACGGCAAAAAGTAGCGCCTGTGGCCAAAGAAAGACGCGTTGTACCCAGCACCAACCGCACGGCGCGAATCCGAGCACCTCGGAATAGTAGAGCGTCATCACGGTAGCCGCGAGTGTAAGCAGGAATGCGAGCCACAGCCCCCATCGGCTCAAGAGGTCTCCGACGTCTTGGAGGTCAGTGAATCTTTTCTGCAGGAAATAGAGCGCGAGAAAGCCTGCCCCGGCGACCTGCATCGCAAGGACCCCTAGTGCGAGCAGATAGTTGAGCGTCTCGACGGACATGTGGTTTTACGGCAGCGGACACCCGCTCGCATCGGAAAGTTCTTGCAGCGTACGTTCACCGGTAAGCGTCGTCGTAGAATTCGCGAATGTCCAGGTCGGATAGCTCTGGACGCCCTTGTCTTTGCAGACCTGCAGCTGTGTCTTCCCGTCCGGAGTCGAGCATTCGACGTACGGCAAAAGCCGGGCGGAGCTGCCGAACATTCTCTTGGTCGCTTGGCAATGCGGACACCAGAACGCGCCGTAGAATACCGCTTCTTTGTCTTTTAAGCACTGCGCGAAGGTATCGAGCCTGCCGGGGGAAGAGCGCACAAAAAAGGACATGCCGACTCCCGCGACAATAAGGAAGATGATAATGAGCCAGAAGATGAGTACGCCTCTTTTCATCCCGTTAGAAGTAGGAAGCTTCCGCTTCCGACTCAAAAATTAGATTTCCTAAATATTCGACCTGAAACATCATATTCTAAACTATAACACCTTCGAAACTTCCGCGACTTCTAACGGGATTCATCCCGCTCATGATACCGCCGCACCGCGGAAATGCCAAACACGATGCTTCTGATAGAATCAGGATATGTCGAGCCCCATAATCGAAGTCGAGAAGGCGTTGCACGTTGAGGACGTTGACCGCGCATTCCTCCTGAAGGTCGTGCAGCCCTCGTTGGTGGGCCTTATTGACGGCTCTATTTCAACACTCGCACCGCTTTTTGCCGCTGCCTTCGCAAGCAATAGTCCGCATATCGCCTTTCTCGTCGGGACTGCCGCCGCAATCGGCGCCGCCATCTCAATGGCTTTTGCCGAGGGACTTTCGGACACCGGCGAACATACGGGACGAGGCCACCCTGCCATCCGCGGCGGCATTGTCGGCATCGCAACATTCATCGGAGGCATCTTCCACACGCTTCCCTTTCTCTTGTCTGACCTAACCACGGCGTTGTACCTTGCGTACCTTGTCGTCGGTATCGAACTGATTGCTATCGGCTACATTCGCTTTCGCTATTTCAAGTTGGGTTTCTGGTCGTCGGTAGCGCAAGTCGTCTTCGGGGGGGCGCTCGTCTTTATGACCGGTATCTTTATCGGAAGTGCTTGATTAATGCACTATGCCAATCTTCGATGAAAGGAAATTCTGGAAAAGGAGAGGTACGGGTGCAAAAACGTCAGAGCCTGCCGGAGATAAAAATGCTCCCGAGGATGCACCCCCCTTGCGCGACACGCTCGAAAAAGCGCTCACTGAGCCCGCAATGGATTTCTCTGGCATGTTTCCCCCGTTAAATGACGTCGGTCCAGACGTGCAAAAATATTTGAATGTCCTCATACAAGAGGCGGCACAACACGGAGTCAAGATATCGTCCGGGGTAGAGGGGATGCTTATGAATAAAGACTTCTTTGAAGGAATCCCGGATATTCTGAGAAACGACCGACAGCGACTTCTCCAGTACATTACAAACAGTTCCCGCTTTCACGACCTTATCCACACAGCTCGAAAGCGAGCTTGGTCGGGCGACTCTACCGGCCTGCTGGGGAAAGAGGTCGAGATACAAGGCATTGTAGGACACGCGGGCAAGGAGCGCAGAAAGGAGGCGGGGCTCATGTTAAATCTTGAATATCTGCGGAGTATCGGTATAGACCCATCAAAAGTACTCTTTTTCCGGCGAACAGACCCCGGCGAGGCAGACCCCAGACCAGAACGATATTGGACTTCTGATTACGGAGAGGCTCTAGACGGGCTAACAGCTGAAATAGGGTACCCACGCAGAGCAAGTACAATAGTCCTTGTTGCTGACTTACAGACCATTGAAGTTGCAGGCCACGGATTGATTCAGGATATAAACGACGACAGCGGAATATCTGTATGTCAGATAACCAATAATCCTTTTAATCAACGAGAAGCTCTTGCAGTCCTCAAAGACCCACGACTCACGCGTGAGTAGCCACTCACGCCGAAACACAGCTCTCGCATTTGCATCCTACGGGCCGGATGAATTCGTCGAAGTACTCGGTGTCGTAATCAATCGTCAGCTCTTCCCCCTTTTTGATGGCGCGTACGGCAGTAATCATGATGTGTCCGTCGTCTATCTCGGCTTCTGTGTTGGGGTCGCAGGAGTGGTTGATGTAGCGCGCCGTGTTTGACCGGATTGATCCGTCGATTGTCCAATTTCCGTCGATTTCGAAAAGGTACCGCGCCTTGTTCATGGTATCGGCGACGGCCGTAGGTATCTTACGCCCGGTATATTCGAGAATGAATTCCCCCTTCTGTATGTCGCTGATCGCAAAAAGGCCCAGCCCCGTCCCGGGCTTGGATTTGCGTACTTCAAAACGGGCATCTATCGTTTTCACCCCGTTAGATAACAGGTCTTGAGTGCCAGCGGTGGGTATCCTATTCTTAACCATAATATTTTTACAAAAAAACGAATGGGCATTATCTAACGGGGTTCATGGAGGCCATAGTATAACCCCGTAGTGAATTTTGGCGATGGGCATAGCCCTTGCCAAAGGGCACTTCGCCAAAATCTACTACGGGGTATAATGCCGTTTATGACCAAGCGCGATAAGCTCTCCACTGAAAGTTACAAAGGAGTCCGGGATTTCTATCCGGAAGACCAGTTTATCCAGAGGTATTTGTTCGAACACATGGAGCGCGTATGTGAACTCTTTGGTTTTGAGGAATACAGCGCATCGATACTGGAGCCGTCTGAGCTCTACCGCTCAAAAACATCCGAAGAGATAGTGAACGAGCAAACATACACCTTCACCGACCGCGGCGGGCGCGATGTCACATTGCGTCCCGAGATGACACCGACGCTTGCGCGCATGATAGCCGCGCGACAGCGGGACATTCCCCTGCCGGCGCGTTGGTATTCGATTCCCAATGTCTTCCGCTACGAGCGGCCGCAAAAAGGCCGCCTACGCGAACACTGGCAACTGAACGCCGACATCGTCGGCGTCGAGGGTGTAGAGGCCGATGCCGAGATTATCGCGGTCGCACATAGCATCATGCGCTCACTTGGCGCCGACGAGCGCAACTTCGAGATACGTGTTTCCGACCGGCGCATTCTGGATGCCATATATCACTCCGTAGGTATCGCCAAGGAATACACCGGCAATGTCACGCGTCTCCTCGACCGTCGCGCAAAGATAGACGATTTCGAAAAAGAGCTCACTGCGCTTATCGCACACGAAGAAAAGGCGGTGAAGCTTATTGAGGAACTCGAACATATTACCTCGACCGCTTATCTGGAGGAACTGCGCACAGCACTCGAACACATGGGTGTGCGTAATATGATTGTCGACACATCTATCACGCGCGGCTTTGATTACTACACAGGCATGGTGTTCGAAGTATTCGATACCGATGAGAGCAACCGCAGGTCGCTCTTCGGCGGCGGCCGCTACGACAATCTCCTCTCCCTTTTCGGCGGTGAACCGATTCCCGCGGTCGGATTCGGCATGGGTGATGTAACGGCTCGTGACTTCCTCGAAACTCACAACCTCCTCCCCACATACACGCCATCAACAGAGCTCATGATATGCATCGTAGAATCTGACGCGATGTCCCACGCCATTCAGCTGGCCCAAGGTTTGCGCCGCGAGGATGTCACTGTGGCTGTGAACTTCTCCGGTAAGCGCATCGGCGATCAGATACGGGCCGCCGATAAGATGAAAATACCGTTCGTCATTGCGGTCGGGGCAGCGGAGCGCGATTCCGGTCGCTACACGGTCAAAAACCTCGCAACGAGCGGCGAAATAACACTTCCCGCGGACCGCATCGCCGAGCACCTCTTCAGCTCGCTCGGATAATATGGATGAGATGCTGCGGCAAAAACCGCGGGACGAACGCCCACGCGAGTTGTCATCCGAGCCGTGGGACCGTTATGCTCTGCTCCGTGCCAAGGGAGAAGACAAAAACCTCAGCGCTGATGGCTTCCGTCAGGTCATTGATTGTGAAATGACACTCTCAACAGTCACTAATCCTCCCGTCGAGGGCGTATTTGATGCCGACGCTGAACTCAAGAGTCTCCGTTCCCTGCCACATGACAAGAAGAAAGCCGCGCTCGACGTTTTTAAAGACAAGTTGGTACGACAGAGAAAAGCATTTATGCAATGCCGCCTTTTTATCGAGCGTACTATTGGGCACGACCCCGACGTTGACACCGAACGCCTGAAGGATATCGGCGACTTCTTTGCAGACAGGTACGGCTTTTCTGATGCGGCTCGCGGCACCGTGCACGATATTGTGTACGTATATAAAGAAAGACATCAAAAGACGCTGGCGTTCCGCGAAAAATACCCTGACGACTCGGCTCTCATCCATGAACTGAGCAGGGGCACCGTAACTGCAGACAATGCGCGGATTTCAGTCGGACCAGTGAGCATAGATATCGTAGTGGACCGCCCGACTGTTGAGCAACTCTACTTGGTAACCGGGAAGGCAAACGAGTCCGATAAAACGCTCCACGGCTTTCTCGCCTACGACAAGAGAAACGACATGTACTACAGCGCAGTGGCGCGTGACGTTCCTGCCGTCGACAGAGTGCACACCCACGAACATGAGCACGCCAAGAATAAGGTGCTCCGTGAATTTTTTGATTTGGTCAACGTGCATAAACGCAGCGTAGAGAATATTAGAGTCCGCATCAAAAACGAGATTGACCCGGAAGTCCGGTCAGAGTTGCGGGAGGAGGAACTACTTATGATTCGCGACAGGGCGCTCGACGCGGCAAAGGATGAGCTAACTGCTATGCTGAAGGATGCTGGCTCCGGAGATCTCAGGCGCTTCCGCGGATTGTACGACAAAACCGGCGGCTCGTATGACTACCTTAAGGAGGCACGCGACAGATACTACAAAGACCCGGACTACGCGGAACTCGCCTACGAACTGTTGGTACAGGAGTACAACGACATCATCGAAGAGGCCGTCTTGTCATTCAGAGAATTGCGTGAATTGGGTGGTTACTCGGTGGACCAATCAATCGCACTTCTCTCGGACATGCCGCTCGACGGGTGGCCGAACACGGTAAAGCACCTTATTGACCACCCGCGCGGAATCGCCTGATTGGACAAGATGATATACTCCCGCCATGCGAGTAGTCACGTTTGATATAGAAACGGCGAATTGGATGTCGGATGTCGGCTCCTCCGACCCGGCGGATCTCACGATAGCGATAGTCTGCATCCACGATTCGGAAACTGACACCTATTCGAGCTACCTCGAACCTGAGCTTTCACAGATGTGGCCCATATTGGAGCGTACCGACGTGCTCGTCGGGTATAACTCCAACCATTTTGATATTCCGCTTCTGAACAAATACTACCCAGGCGACCTCACGAGAATAAAAAGCCTCGATATCATGCAGGAGGTGTACGGAGCCATCGGGCGGCGCCTCAAACTTGATTCGATAGCAGAAGGCACGCTCGGAGAAAAGAAAAGTGCTTCGGGCGCGCAATCGCTCCAATGGTGGCGCGCGGGCGAGATAGAGAAAGTCCGCGCGTACTGTCTCAAGGACGTCGAGATTACCAAGAAGATATTCGATTACGCGCTCGCCAAAGGCTCTGTGAAATACCAGGAGCTCGGAAAGGCACGTGAGATAAAACTCAACACCTCGAAGTGGCTCTCCAAGAGCGGCGGCGCGATGACCTATACGCTCGGACTGTAGCGTTTGACACACGCACGACATCGCTGTTACTGTGGCATCAAGCAAACTGAATGGGAGGCATTCATGCTCTGGTTCTTTGGGGTTGAAGTCCCCATGTACATCGAAATCGTGGTGACAACATTGGCAATCACCTGGCCGTTCGCAGGATTTACGATTTGGTGGTTCTTTCGCCGGATTTCGCTCACGGACCATCCGCAAAGCTACGCGGATACGCCGTTCGCGATGCACCTCTTCGTCTGCGTGAGCTGCACCGTGTTTGGGTGGCTCATATACGCAGTGTTCCTCGCGTCAGACGCCCGAGCCGATCTGAGGAGAATCCATGATAAGGCCCGGCCCGAATGAGGTCCGGGCCGACCATTTTTGTGCTTGGGCCCGGGATCGAACCGGGGACCTCAGTCTCTTCAGGACCGCGCTCTACCAACTGAGCTACCCAAGCGCAGAGCCACTGTACCACATTTCACCCTGCTATTTCTACTACTGGGCCGACGGGAACTTCTGCTGCAATTGCTTCAACATCTCCTGGAAACTGCCGAATTGTGCCTGTGCCTTTGCGCTCGTCCCCTGTACTTGTTGGACCGTTTTCACCATGTCCTGCACGACCGGTGCCAGATATGTCATATAGAACCAGAGCGGCGCGATAAAGATTATTGCCCAAAAGATGAATTTAAATATTCCGCCCCACAATGCATTGCGCCGCATGGAATGCAGCATGCGATTGTTCTCCTTCACGAGGCGGTATATTTCCTGCTGCTGGTCGTGTTCCGTATCCATACCGTTTTATAGTAACACCTTCGCTGACGTACTCCCTTTATAAAATCTGTACAAGATACCTGCAAACATTGCCCAGGCAGCAAACCACACCATTTCTTCGACGGGCGCACCGAGTAGGTTGATGCCCGAAAGCCCGCCACTGACCCAGAAAATAGTGTGTGCCTCGGGAAAGACGGCGAAGAGAACCCAATACAAAGGATACACAAGGGCGACAATCAATACTGCACTCATGACCGAATCCACAAAAAGCGAGCGGTTGATCGCAATCATAAGAAATGCTCCCAAAAAAAGTGCGTCAGTGCTTGCCCAAATGGTGTTAAATCCCGAATGCTTGAGTACGAGAAACGCGGCAACGGTCAAAGCGAGAACAAAGAGCGTTATCCCCACGAGCCTCTCTCCCCGTTCACATCTTTTGCTGAAAACTACTTGATAGATGACTGCCGCAATCCCGCCGATGAGAAATGCAAAGAGTACCTCTTCAATCCCGACAGGCACGCCGCCGATAGAAACCGCGAATGCATAGGGCGGTCGCCAGTAATCTTTTTAGAACCAGAATACTTCCGAGATGGGCGCGAGCGGGGCCGAGACGAGGCTGACGACGAGTTGCTGCTTGCGAAGGTCTTTTCGTATGAAGAAAAAGACGAGCCAGACAATCAGCAGAAGCGCGTCTCCGGTCAGGTATGCATACGATGCGGACATAGATAATTCCTATTGTACTCCAAAATGGTACAGTACTAACGCGCCCTCGTAGCACAATGGATAGTGCGGACCCGTCCTAAGGGTACGATTTCGGTCCGATTCCGGACGAGGGCACTACACGGCCAGGAGCTCGCGCAATTTTGATTCGTCGAAGCCGACGATGAGGTCACTGCCCACGGTAATGACCGGTACTCCCATTTGTCCGCTTTTCTCTATCATTTCCTTACGCTTCGCGAGATCAGTGCCGACGTTGTGGTCGGTGAAGGCGACACTATTCGCCGTGAAGAACTCCTTCGCTGCGTGGCAAAAGTGGCAGGTCGGTGTTGAATAAATGGTGACTTGAGCTTTTGTTGCCATAGGTCTGTTGTTATTTCTTAAGTTGATTGATTATATCACTAATCGTACTTGTCTAGAATCCTAGTTTCTCTTTTACCAGAATAACGGTCGCCGAGCGGTTCATCATTGGGCTTTCTCCGTGAAGAACGGTGGTCTTATTGTGCTGCGTGCCCATTCCGTAGAGCTTCTTCATATGTTCGTCCTCGAGCGGCATAACGTGCTTTTCGAGGCGCAGAAATGCTGCCGCTAGGTCCGGAACGATTTTCTGAGTGCCGACCACAAGGATAAGATTTGACGAGGTATAGGAGAGATGCGGCAACTGGCTTCCGGTATTTGATGCAATGAGCATCTCGCCGCCCTCGGTAACAGCATGCACGCTTCCGAGATAGTAGTCGGAAACCACGGCGTGTTTGCGCAAGTGTGCTCTTTTTTCCGCATTCTCTTCCTTCAACACGGCCTCATGCAGATTGTTCCACCCGTGCGCTCCTGAATTCAAATATTCGACAAAGCCGATCTCTTCAAGCGTCGCGGACGAGCCGTTCATTACCGATGCGCCCTTTGGTATTAATTTTTGTATCGTGTCGAATGCCTCCTTTGCGGTTTCCACGATGATAGGCGTAAACCGGCGGCTTTTGAGTGCCTCTGCGGTCTTCTCGACGGTTCCCTGCGACGCCAGTTTGGTGTAATCCATAATGCTGTATGTTTACTTTGTAAAGCTTGCGTCCATCATAGTCTATTCACTTTACTTTGTACAGTAGACAAAGTTGTGCTAGCATGGGGATATCTATGAAAAAGGCTGCGGCTAACTGCCCCATCGGCAAGGTCGTCGGTTTGCTCGGCGACTCGTGCTCCATTCTTATTTTGCGGGACCTTTTGGAAGGCCCCAAACGCTACAGCGAACTGGCGTGTTCACTCCAGGCCTCTTCGCGGACACTCGCTAAAAAGTTGAAACACCTTGAGCGCGAGGGACTCATAGAACATAGGCAAGTAAAGGCGCACGGGGTATACCGATTGAGCAACAAAGGCGCCGCATTTCAGAAAGTCGCGGATGCCATGCGCACGTACGGGAAAAAATACCTTTAGATTTTATCGTTGACCACGTATGCGGGGTAACGCTTCGCTCGACCGCACGTCGTCGTTCGGAAGTGAGAGCTAGCTCTCACTTCACTCTCTCCTAGTGCGGGTACGGAGAATCGAACTCCGATCTAATGCTTGGGAAGCATTCGTTCTGCCACTAAACTATACCCGCGAGTGCCCTAAAATGTAACAGAATTCCAGAACCCAAGCGAGTCGGCAGGACATTTGGGAGACCCCGCACAGGCTTCTCCCGCAGACAGCAGATTTTTCAGCAGAAAAATGTTGTTCTCCCAAATCTCCTGCCGCAGAGGACTCTCTTTACCACCACGAGAACGCCTTGTGCAGCCATTCCAGTACCGAAGATGTCGCTTGCGTCGGCGTCGCCTTGGGTGCATCGACGATGACGATGAGACCTTCCCCGCGCGCTGCGAGCGCGTACTGTTCGCGCAACACCTGCTCCTTGCCGCGGTCAGTCTCCAGATTGGCGATATCTCCGTTAAGCTGCGCTTCCCGCTTCGAGAGGTCGCCGAGCTGCATTTCCGCTTGCTCCCGGAGAGAGCGCGACTCTTTCTCCTTGCCGTATGCGTTCCACGCTCCGGCGGCCGCCACGGCAATAAGGCAAAGAAGCGTGAGCAGAACAAGCCGCCTTCCAAAAAGGCGCACGGGGTCATTGCGCGAACGTATTGCCATACGCCTATCGTACCACTATACTAACGGAGCGAAGTGGAAATGTTTTTTGCCGTCTTCGCAGGGCCGACGGGCCCGAGACTGAGCGCTAGCACAGCAGTGCCAGACAGCGACGGCAAAGAACAGTTCCCGAGCGAAGTCATGAGTTTCCTTTTTCACAAACGCACTAAAAAAGTCCTCCGGTGGATCTGGGGTGTGGTTGCCATCCTCATATCGCTCAGTATGGTCATTTTCTTCGCCCCCGGGCTTCCTGAGTGGATCGCAGGCCTGTTCTAATCTTTGCGTTAGCTATCTCGGACTACTTTCAAAAAGACGTCGTGCGGGATGTCCACCCTGCCGCGGGCCAGCATCTTCTTCTTACCTTTCTTTTGCTTCTCGCGAAGCTTCATTTTGCGCGTGATGTCGCCGCCGTACATATGCTGCGTGACATCCTTCTTCAGTGCCGATTTCCTGCGCGAAGCGATAATACGGCCTCCCGTTTTCGCCTGAATTTTCAGCTCAAACATTTGCCGGGGAAGAAGTTTTTCAAGGCGTTCCACCATCGCTTCGGCTTCTATGTTGATGCGTCTCTCCGAAACAATGCGCGAGAATGCCGGCACCGCCTCTTCGGCGACCAACACGTCCAAACGCACAACGTGCGCCTCCTGGAGTCCGAGTATCTCATACGATAGCGAAGCGAAGCCCGACGAAGCACTCTTTAAACGGTCGAAAAACCCGCGCATGAGCTCCCGCAACGGCATCAGCGCGTGAAGTTCCACCTTTCCGTCGGGGAGCGTTTCCGTATTCCCTACCTCCGCCTCGTGGTCGTACAAAAGCTGCGAAATGCCTCCGATATACGGCGGCGGCGTCAGTATCGTGACACTTGCCCATTTTTCCCGCACACTTTTCACCGTGCCATCGTCCGGAAAACGTGCGGGTGAATATATTTCCTCCACGGTACCGTCCGTTCGCGTAATCTCGTAGACGGTCGTCGGCTGAGTAACGACCAGCTCCATGTTGAATTCGCGGCGCAGACGCTCCACGATGATTTCAAGGTGCAACATTCCCAAAAAACCGCAGCGGAAACCTCTGCCCATTACGCCGGAAGATTCTTCCTCGTACGACAGCGAGGAATCCGACAACTTAAGTTTGTCGAGCGACTGACGCAGCATAGTGAGGTCGTCCTGACTTGCGGGATAGACGCTCGCCCAAATGACCGGCGTCGGAGCAAGGTAGCCGTGAAGTGCGGCAGCCGGTCGCTTACTCTGCGTGATGGTGTCTCCGACCGATGCGATGCCCGGCTTTTTTATGCCCGTCACAATGTATCCAATTTCGCCGGATTCCAGGGATTCCCGGGGTGTCTCGCCGGGTGTGAGCACACCGACCTCAAGTGCGATGAAGTCGGCTTCCGCGGCCACAAAGCGGAGATAATCGCCTTTTCTGAATTGACCGCCGAAGATACGCAGATACACGATGATGCCCCGGTGATCGGAATAGCCGAAATCAAAGATGAGTCCTTGCGCGCCGGTCTCGGTGGTCTCCGGCGGCGGCGCGCGCTCCACAACCGCATCAAGAAGCGCCGCTACTCCCTCGCCCGTCCTCCCCGAGCAACCCAGTACCTGTGACTCCTCGACGTGAAGAAGCGTGGCCAGCTCCGTCGTAATCTCCGCCCTCCGCGCATGCGGTGCATCAATTTTGGAAACGACCGGAATGATGACGCGGTTAAGTTTTTTTGCGACGGCAAGCACGGAGAGCGTCTGCGCCTCGACTCCTTGAGTCGCGTCTACCAGGAGTATGACGCCCTCGACGGCCGTGAGCGCGCGGGAAACCTCATACGAGAAATCAACATGGCCGGGAGTATCAATAAGGTTCAGCACATACGTGACGTCTCCTTTTTTCCATTCCATACGGACGGGCGCCATCTTGATGGTGATGCCGCGTTCGCGCTCTAAGTCCATCTTGTCCAAGACCTGCTCTTGCATACGCCTGGGCTCAATAGTGCCCGTAAGTTCGAGCATGCGGTCCGCGAGCGTTGACTTGCCGTGGTCAATGTGAGCAATGATGCTGAAATTTCTGATGTTCATACCTGTTAGTGTGCGACCTGCCCCGTTATGTCAGCGGGCTGCTCTCTTCAGAGGAAACAACAACGCTTTGCGGAATAGGCACGATGATGCCGCCGAGACGCCCGCGAATGACCTCGACGATTTCCGCAAATTCGCGGCTCCCCAGAAGAGCATACACGAGTCCAGCGACTATAATCCCAAACAGCCCGGCCGCAAAGCCGCGGACAAATATCGTAGCGGTCGTCGAGATGAGCGTGATAGGACCTACCGCCACAAGAACGCCGTATGCACCCGCTCCGGCTCCGAGGGCCGCGACTGCGCTCTGTGCCCACGCGCGCCAGACGCGCGAGAGGAACCCCGAGAACCGGCGCTCGAAGTGCACAACGAGCACGACCATGCTCAGTATCGAGACACTGGTCGACGCGAACGCGAGGGCCAAGATAGTGCTGCCCGGCACCCCGACCACCCGCAAAAGCCCTTGCGCGATATCCAGGACGAAACGATTCTCAAATACACCGAGAAGAACGGCCCCAAGCGAGACCGTCGCGACCGCACTCCCCAAGGCGACGAGGAACGGAGCGAACGTGCGACCGGCCGCATAATAGCCGCGCACCAGAAGAAAGGTGACCCCCTGAGCGGTGAGAGAAAGTGAAAGGAGCGCGAGAACAGCAGCAGTGAGCCGCGTATCTGTCCAGTCGAACGCACCGGACCCCAATATCACGCGTACGATATGCGCACGCAGTACGATGATGAGGGCCGTGGCGGGAAGCGACCAGAACACAACGAGCCGGGCCGCATTGGCGATATGCTCGATAAAAGCTGCGCGGTCTCCGCGCGCTACCGCAGCGGCGAGAATCGGGAACGCGGCCACGGAGTACGAAGCACCGATTATCGCAAGCGGAACGGCCTGAAGATTGAACGCAAACATGAACACGGCAATTGACCCGGGCACGAGCATGCCCGCGAGCACCGTAAGCCCGATGAACGATATCTGGTTCATGGAAAGGGTGAGAGCTCGCGGTATGGAGATGGCGACCGTCTGCATAAAGTCCCCTGCTTTAAACCTCGACGGCACCGCGCGGAGAAATCCGTCAGAGAGTACCGACGGGAGTTGGATGCCGACATGCATGAATGCGCCGAACACCACTCCGAGCGCAAGACCGGTCAGCCCCCACAGCGGATAAAAAACGAGGATTCCGAATATGATGCCTACGTTGTACAAAAGCGGCGAGAGCGAATAGAGCGCGTAGCGCTGACGTATCTGCGTTATCGCCCCGAAAATGTTGGATAAGCCGAGAAAAATCGGCTGCAACAGCATCAGGCGTGTGAGCCCGACAAGTGTTTCCGAATGTCCGGCGGCGGTAATTTCCGGGAACAGTGCGGATAGTATCGCGGGAGCAAGCAGTGCGGCTACCGTAGAGACCGCGACGGCAATCGCGGAAAATCCGATCAGTACCGTGTCGATATAGGCGTGTTGCTCCTGTATGGACCTTCTTGCGAGCGCGGGAATGAGTATATAGACGGACACAAGCGCGCCGGTTCCCACAAAAATGAGGTCCGGGATACGGAAGGCCGCGTAATAAATATCGAGCGTTGCCGACGCGCCGAACTCGTGCGCAAGAAGCCTGTCACGCAGAAGCGCCAAAAGCGAAGAAAGGAGGGATGAAAGGGCGATTACGTAGACGGCGGAGTGAAGCCCGCGTACCTCATACGAAAGAAACCTTAGAGCGCGATTCACCATACGGGTTATTTTGCCGGCGCGCGTGTATCGGCGGGCGCGGCAACCGGATTCCGGCCCGCGCGAAGGTCCTCTATCGCCTTTGTTACGATTGCCTGACCGGGGTCAAGCCTGTCGAGCGCCTCGAACATTCTCAGAGAATCGCCGGCGCGGCCGGACTGATAATACGACAGGCCGAGCAGGTACGCGCCGTTGGCGTTGTTCGGCTCGAGCACAAGCGTTTTTTCCAGTGCTGAAATGGCGTTTGCATAATCCGCGGCGGCGTACGAAATAGCGCCGGAGTTGTACCATGCACGGGCGTCTTCGGGCGCGTACTGTGTTGCAAGTGCAGCGGAGGCGAAAGCGCTTTTCAGGTCATTCTGCGCCGCGTAAATCTGTGAGGCCAAATAGTAAGCCGCAGCAATGTCCGGCTTGAGCTGCACGGCTTGTTCCAGTGCTTCCAGCGCCGCATCTTGGTGATTTTCGAGAAGTTCGAGCTGTGCCAATTGGAACAGCGGAACAGGACTCGACGGATTCTGCTCTCGAGCGCGCTCATATGCCGCCCGCGCCTCGTCATACGCGCCGGCGACTTTCACTCCTGCAAGCTGCTGATAGAGGCCTGCGAGCTGGAGCCAGTTCTGGTAGTCGTCCTCGTTGCTGCGCACTGCCGAAAGACCGTGCTGTATGGTGACTTCAAGCGTTGATTGAAGCCGGGCACGCGCCTCCTCACTATTTGCGTCACTTTGTGCCGACAATTTGTCCAGGAGAACGAGGCCGAGCTGCACGGCCGTCCGGTGCGCGCGCGCATTGTGGGGATTGATCCGGAGAGCGTCGTCAACGAGGGCTGACGCGGCCTGAACATCTTGCGTTTGCCTATAGGTGACCACGCTGCGGTTCAGCAGTATATCCGCTGCAAGCACCCTGGACACTCCGACGAACGCAGAGATCATGCCGACCCCGAACAGAGCCAGGCACATTACCAATCCAGAGCTTCGCAACGTGTTCTCGCGCAATACCGCATAAAAAGTACCGACGCTGCCCGCGTGGACAGAAAAAGCAACGAATAGCCCGATAAACAAAAACATGAGCAGGCTTAGCGCAGGCCCGGGAACGTAGAACACGTAAAACACAACGAGATAGACCGAGGACAGCCCGAGTGCGGCGGTGTATAGCACATCAGGAGCGTCGCCTTTGAGCCGGACCAGGGATCGCGTGGCGTTCCAGAACAATGCGGCGACGAACGAAAGCCAGGCAAGTATCCCGAAAATCCCGGTCGTTATGAACGATGTCGGGATAGATCCCACGCCCGTCGCGAAATCTGCGTCCCAAAAAACAGTCTGATTCACGCCCAGCGGCCTGTAAAGACTCCACTCACGCCCGAATGTGTTGGGACCGACGCCGAAGAAAAGAGATGCGGGACGTGTAAGGGCGGATTCTCCGATCTGCATCGTTCCACTCCAGGAAGGACGCACCTCCACGTTGACGACGTGAATACGCGATGGAAGCACGCTATTAATGAACGTGCCGAAAACTATTGAAAAGAGCGCGAGAAGAACGACCGACGTCCATATTCCATGCGACTTCCAAGAAAAGGAGCTCCATCCGAGGTGCGCATGCGAAGACCTGAGTTCCGATACGAGAGCTATCGCTCCCGCGAGAAAGACGACCAGCCACACATCGAAGAAGTTTGCGACTACGAGGAACGCCGCAGAAAGAATACACATCGCATACAACGCGTAGCGCCTCCACCCGGCAGCGACGCCGGTGTTGCGGATGCCGAGCCCCAAAACGATAAAAAACCCGAGGAGAATGGCGAATTCGTGCCAGGTACCGAAGGCGTTCCCTGCCGCCGTCGCAATGACACCGCCGAGACTGAGATCCGGAATCGCTATATGAACGACCTGGATACACATGAGGAAAAAAACGCCGATGGACAGACCCTGAAGCGCTTTTATGCCGGCGCCGCGGGCGCCGGAAAAGATGAGCGCCGAAAGGACGAGCCCCGCATACAGGATGAGCGTAAACGCAAGTGTGTCCTGCTCGACCCCATTTCCCACAAGAGATTTCTGTGCGGCCCCCGAAAACGCGACGGAAAGTACGTACGCAACAGGGATAAGCAACCCCGCGGCGAGAATAAGACTTTTCGGCAGACGCACGCTGCCTTCTATAAACCTCGCTACAACCCACGCTGTGGTGGCGATAATAAGTAATGCGATGATGAGAACCATCTTCGCTTGCATCGTCGAAATCCACAGGACCGGGATGAAGAAAACGGGTAAAAGCGTGACGAGAAACACCATGCTCCACTCCGCTATCCTGTCGAATATTGCCGCAGTTCTCATGGGGCGATGGTATCACATATTGCAAAACCCGCCGTGAGGCGGGCTGTGCACTGCATCGATGAGCCGGATTCTGTCGTGGGCAACCATGTATCTGGGATGAATGTCGCCATTCACCTCAAGCGGCTCTTCCAGCACTTTCTAGAATTCTAAGAAAGTGCTGGACACGGCCTTGCACAGAAGTAAGAATTTTGCCGTTGCACCTCGAGCCTTCGGCGAGAGGTGTCCTTCGAAGCTTTACGCGAAGAAGGACCTCATGCTTATTGCCCGAGCTCGCCCTCCTACGCATAAAGCTTCGGAGGGCGGTTTTTCACTTTCGCGAAAAACCGTCACTGTTCGCATCTCTCGCCTCGCGGCGGACGGGCGTTACCCGCTACCCTGCTGCCCGATTGCTCGGGCCTGTGTCCGGACTTTCCTCTATCCCGCCAAGGCGGGACAGCGGCTGCCTAATGCAGACGAGCATTATGCCATGGCTTTACAAAAAAGAAAATACCGCTACTGTTGTGCGTACCGAACTGTCAGACTCACAACTCGGAGGTCTTTCCAGATGAATACCGCGAAAGCTCAAGCGGGTACGCCATCCCGGCGTCCGCCGCTGCAATCCGACGACATGGCGGACTTTCTCAACGGCTATTTCAGCCCGAAGCCGTGGCTGTTCGAACACTTAGCCGCGACCAACGCCGAGACGAGGCAGCAGTGCCATGACATTATCTTCGCCGACAACGTCGATTTCGGGGCTCATACCCGGCAAGATATGGCGAAGTCCTGCCGCAAGCTGTCGGGCGACGACAGCGAAGAAGGCGAGAGAAACGGTCTCGTCATGGCCCTCGTCCATGACCGTTATCGTGGCGGCCATCACGACAAGACGCTGCCCGAAGTTGCGCGCGATGTTGTGGAATACCGCAATTTCTATTTCCTGCTGGTGGCTTAATCGGCTAAGCCCGACGAACATGAGAAAGCGCCCGCGGGCCTTTCGGTTCGTCGGGCGCTTTCTTTTATATTATTTCGCACGTCCCGCCCACGCACGCCAATTCTTTTTTCTGGTCGGTCTCATCGGTGCGCTCGTAGATGATGAGCTTCGAGTAGTCTATCTTCGGGAAATTCGCCGCAAGGCGCTCGTAGGTTTTTTTGTCGATGCTTTCATATGGAGCGAGACGGTAGACGTGATTCTCACGCGGCAAGAATGATAGCCCGCCGATGATATCCCAGTTGTCTGAAATCCACGCGACGACCGCGACCCACTCTTCGTCCCCTACCGAGATAGTTGCCGAAGGATTGTGTTCGGTGTAGTTCAACTTGACCATCTTCCAGTACTCAAGCTGCTGCATTGCGGTGAGGTCGTTCTTGAAGACCGAGCCCGACGGCGCTTTGACCGGGAACTCGAGAACAAATGTCGTCGCTTCATTCGCGTTCTGCCCTACTTCGGGGAACGCGACGACACCCTGATCGCGCATCATCTTGAAGAGCGAATCGGTCGCGCTGATACGGACACGGCGGATGTAGTACTGCGAGTGGCGCGGATGAATGCCCGACGAACAATCAAATGTCTGCGACACGGTGCCCGACGGTTTGACGCATGTAATCGATTTGGACGCGGGGATACCGAAGCGCTTTGCATACGCTTCATTCGCCTTCACGGTCGCCGCGCGCATTTTGCGCATGACCTTTGCGTCACGGACTACCGGCGAGTCCCACTGACCCGTGATAGAAACTCCGAGCAAGCGCTCCGCCTCGCAATTGTCCTTCCAGTCTTTTGATATGTAGTTGAAGGTGGTGAGCGTCGATTGGTACGTGCCCAAGAGTGTCGCGAGTTTTGCTTTGCGCAACAGCGCCGCCTCGGTATCCTCGGCGCGTGCGATGACCTCGGAAAGATTGCAAAACTCTTTGGACTGCAGGATGATCTCTCCGCAGGGATTCGTCCCAACCTGACCGATGAAGCCGTTCTTCTTGCCGTGCTTTTTCTGCAGGTACTTGAGGCGGCGCTCCGGCATCGTCTTGTCGAGGCTTCCGCGATTGAAGATGCCGCGCTCACCCGTGCCGCTTTTCATCAGCGCCACCCACTCATCCATCAGTTCCGCGTTCGTCGGTTTCGTCTCGTATACGGCGGAATTGTTGGCGACGCTCCGGTACGGATCCGTAAGGAAAAACTGACCTTTTTTGGCGTCGCGGATCTCCACGTCGTCGAGGTCTGAGAGCGAAATCATAGCCGTGCGGCGTACACCACCGGCGACCACGCACTCGCCTATTTTGCAGATGACGTCGTGCGCGTCGATGTTGCGCAGACGTCGTCCCTGGCGTTTGAGAATTCTTTCGCGGGCGAATGCGAGGAGCGAGCGAAGCGGTTCCGGTCCGGATGCTTTGCCTCCCATCGTTTTCAGTCGTGCGCCGGCGGGACGAATCATCGAAAAATCAAAATCAATGTCTTTGCCGGAGTACCACGTGCGCAATCCGAGAGTGAGCGAATCACACCAACCCTCCTTGGTGTCGGAAACGACGTGCGTGGTGAGCTTCTCGCCTATCTGCTTTTCAATTTGAGGAAGCTGCTGAACGTTCTGACTTTCTACCGCATAACCGACACCGCACCCTTGCATCGAGAGGTACATGATTTCCGCAAAATCTTCGAGCTTGACCGGCGCGGTGAACGAACAGTTGTAGAAACAGGTGTTGCACTTGCGCGCAGGTCCTCCAGCAAATTGCATCGCGCGCATGCTCGGCATCACTTCTTGCGAGAGTATTGCCTCCCGCACTTCCGTATACTCGCGCTTCGTGAGCTTGTCACCGATATTCTCTTTCATGAATCCGACATACCGGTCTACGGTCTCGATCCATGTCTCGCGACGCTGCTCGCTTTCTATCCATCGCGCATACGTGCGCAGATAAACGAATTCTCCCAGCGGATTGTTCTTGAAATATTTCTTTGACTCCTCCGCAAGCTTGCGCACATGCTCCGGCACTTCACCCTGTTCCTTGCGAATCTTCGAGCGCTCTGCGCGGTACAGAATGTATGCTTTGGAAGCACCCACGTAGTCGGAAAGAATGAGCTGACGTTCGACTTCATCCTGACAACCCTCGACTGTAGGGAGAAAATTTTTGTATATCTTGCTGATGCGCATCATTTCGCCGGCGACTTTATGCGCGACGACCGCCGCTTCGTCTTCAGAACCCTCGCTGGATGCGAGCATCGCCTTGTGGATGGCGTTCACCATCTTCGAAAATTCAAAAGGGACAACGCGCCCGTCGCGTTTCTGGATGTTGGGCAGATATTTCTTGTACACTCGCATCGCTGCGGTGTCACCGGCAGGCAATACGGCGACTCTTGCTCCACCCACGCGTTTTGCGGTTCTTGTTGTCATGCGCATTTCAACTATCTTAATAATTGTTCTTAATTGGGAGATTCATTGTATCGCCGCAAGAGTGCCTCTCCTCTTTCTGTGAAAGTGGATAACTCCTCTAAAACGTCGCCCTGTCGCCGATAGTGATATTATACTCTTTCGCATACCCTGCCGGGAGCTCCAAAACGTACCTCGCGAGCACATCCGGTCGGAAGGTCCGCGGGAAGCTGTCGGGCGACACGTTTTGAGCCATATATACGACACCCCCATCCGCAGCGAGCCAAAGGATGTCTATCGGGAAGTGCATATCTTTCATCCAGAACGCGTATTTCCCGTCTTTCGGGAAGACGAAGAGCATTCCTTCATCTTGGGCGAGGGCGCGACGGCCGCTCAAACCCCGTTCGCGCGATGCTCCGGTATCGGCGACCGATACACGGATGGTCTGGCCTTTCAATTGTATCGTCCGCAATCCTTGGGTCTCGGCCAATGTCGCGGTCGGCTCGCGATAAACGCCATACGCGACCACACCAAAAAGAAAAATCGCTGCGAGAGCGATTATCGTGAGATAACGTCTCATATTCTCCTCGCGCTACTCGCTGAGGTATTGTCCGTTCGCGTCAAATTGTGCGTCGTAGGAACTTGCGACGGACGTTTGCGAACCAAGGACAAGAATGAGCGCCATCACGACGAAAGAGACAAGCCAGTAAAAAACGTTGATGAAGTAGAGTTTGAGCGGCCGCTGCTCCCACAAGACCGAGCCGAGCAGGATGGGCACTACAAAGCCGAGCCAGGACCAGAGCGCAAGTTCAAAGACGGCGCCGACCCAATCGTAAATCTGGAACGCAATGCCAACGTAATTCATAACGTACGCGATGAGCATGCTTGCGCACAAGCCGACAAATGCGTAGACCGGCATCATTTTTTTTCCGCGCTCCGCCATCTCAGGCGTTACATTTGCAAGACGCATCCAGGTCGTGCCAAAAACGCGCGGGTGATACCAAATCCACCCGATGAGTACGGAGGACACTCCTGCAGCGAGAATCGGCCAAATGGTTACGACGGTCATAGTGCGTCAATCATATCCTGCACACACCGCGTGTCGAGTTGATGGTGTGTATAGATATGACAGTGAACTGTATTGCTTGTCATGGTTTCGTAGCCACAAGCTCGATGACGTGGTCCGTATGCGGAGACATGTCTTTGCGCATGAAATCTCTGTACAACTGCTCCTGATACTCTTGTATGTCACCCACATTGAGTCCTGCGGTCTCCAGGTGTGTTTTTATACTTTCGGGAGTATGAAAATATCGCACGTTCGTGGATATGAGACCCCCGTTCGTATCGTAGTGAGGATACGTCGTTAACTTCGTGTGAGGGTCGAACCGCACATGCGGGTCATTTGGGTTCACGTTTTTTACCGAGCGCACAACTACAAATATTCTGCCGCCGGGCTTCAGCGACTTTGCAAAATTCTTCAAAACGACTTCCAGGTCCTGAACAGGTAGATAGTGCAAGACGAGACGCGCATAGATGAAGTCAAAATAGTTTGCCGGGTACTTCCACTCTCCCCGCAGGTCTTCTGATTTCGTTTCTACCTGATGCTGCAATCCGAGACTCGTAATAATCTCTCTGGCAAATGCGAGCCCTTTTTCGTCTATCGTTGTCGCGATGACCTTTCGGTCAAGGCGTTGCCGGGCCATCCTTATCTCGGCAAAACCCGCGGTACTGATGCCGGGGCTGAAAATCAGCCTGTCTTCGTCGCGGACCAAAGACAGCCCGTGCTCCTCGCTCGGGGATGGCTTGGCTCCAAGCTCCGCAAGCGTCCTGTCTGCATCGGACGTATCCATGCAGGTATTTTACCAGAGTGTTGGGGTTATGTGGCGGAGGCGGAGAGATTCGGTCACGCGTAATTTTCTGCTGAAAATTCGCGCGACGCCTATCTGTTTTTGATAGGCACCTGTAGACGGCCCGACTCGCGCCGTCGCGCTCCGTCTTTCGAATCTCGTCCTCCCGATGTAAAAGCGCCCACAAGGGCGCCTTTACATCGGATGCGGAGGCGGTGAGATTCGAACTCACGATACCTTGCGGTATGCCGCCTTTCCAAGGCGGTGGAATAAACCACTATCCGACGCCTCCAACCACCCTCGTTATACCAGAAAGAAACCTTTGCGCATACTGATCAATGCGGCTGGCCGCGCATGCGCCTCGCCCGGCGGCGGCGCTCCCTATGCGCGGCGAACCGTAACCGTCGTTCCCGCAACAAATCACGCTCGTGGATAAATTTGTCGCGCATCTTACCCTCAAGCACTGAAGCCTTGTAGGAAGAAGCCCACCCGATGATGCTCACGACGGTGACGAGCGTGGTCGCGATGCCGCAGAGGAAAATACTCGCCGTGCTTCCCAGATACTGGTCGGCGAAATAGACCGGGGCAAATCCGACCAATCCGAAGAGGACGTCAGTAACGCGGTTCGTCGGATACTCTTCTATCTTTACGATGACCTCAAACATCTCGTACATGATGAGAATCAGCGTGACGATGACGAACGTTGCGAGCATGCTGAAACCGAAATAACGCGGGTAGAATCCGAGCGCGATGCCTGAGAGCACGTGCACGACGCTCCAGAGGTCTACATACCTCCCCTCTTTTTTCCACGCATCGGTCCGGATAAACCTTCCCTCCCGCGTGAAATGTTTTCCCGTATCCTCGGATAGCTCAGTCGTATGCATGATCAGATATCCATACCCCGCAGGGCTGCGATTCTTTCTTGCATGGGCGGATGCGTGCTGAACATTTTTGCGACGAATGCCCCCGCCTTCTGTGCGCCGAACGGATTCGAGATGAAAAGATGCGCGGTAGCAGACGATGCGCGCTGCATGGGTGCCGAGTACGCACCAATCTTCGTGAGCGCAGAGGCGAGTCCGTCGGGGTACCGTGTGAGCAAGGCACCCGATGCATCGGCAAGGAATTCGCGTTTGCGCGATATCGCGAGCTGAATGAGCTTGGCTGCAATAGGGGCAAGAATCATGGCCGCTATGACCGCAATCAACATAATCGGATTCTTGTTGTCTCTGTCCCGATTTCCACCGAACATGCTCATGCGCAGTGCAATATCCGAGATGACGGCAAGAAAACCTACAAGTACGACCGCAACGGTCATGACGAGAATATCGCGGTTGCCGACATGCGAGAGCTCGTGTGCGAGCACACCCTCGAGTTCCGGACGGTCGAGCGTCAAAAGAAGACCCGTCGTCACGGCTATGACCGCGTGCTTGGCATCACGGCCGGATGCAAATGCGTTTGGAGCGGCGTCATTGATGATATAGACGCGCGGCTTGGGAAGCCCGGCGGTGATGGCGAGATTTTCGACGATGCGATGCAGCTCAAGATATTCTTTTTCGTCGGCGGGCTTGGCACCTGCCGAAGCGATAGCGACCTTGTCGGAGAACCAATACGCGCTCACGTTCATCACTATCGAGAATGCAACGGCGATGTAGAGAATGCCCGAATTGCCGTAATACTGCGACATGACGAATCCCACCCCTATCACGAGCGCGAGAAAGACGCCCATGAGCATCCATGTTCGGAATACGTTCTTGCCTTGTTGTGTGTAAAGTGTTGCCATTAGGACAAATCAACTACCTCGCAGCAAGCTGACGAGGTATGTCGTCATGCTGGGGTATCAAACAAGGTCGACTGGCC
>MFKY01000055.1 GCA_001781175.1 Candidatus Kaiserbacteria bacterium RIFCSPHIGHO2_01_FULL_55_37 | reverse complement strand
CCTTCCAATCGCCGAATTGCATCTGCTTGGCGAAAAATTCGAGAGCCATACGGCCCGTATTATGTCGAGTACTCTGATATTCTTCACCGGGATTTCCCAAACCGACGATTACCCATGCCATAGCGGTACATAGTAGCAGAAAAATGCGCGCCCGGAGCACGAGGCTTCCGGGCGGCGCTTTTCAGCGAGGCTTTACGAACTCCACCGGCTCCACGAGCGGAATGATAGGAATGCTTCCGAGCCGCGTAAGTAGGGACGGTGTTAGTGCTTTCTCGAGGACTTTTGAATCATTCCTAAGACCGCACGCTTCCGCGATGTATTCCGCGACGGTTTGGCCCTTTTTCGGCAGGTCGACGAGCGCATCGGGCTTGAATTCGATGCCGATTGCGTTGTCGTCCGACTCGTTTTGGTCGGGACCGAACAAAAGAACACACCCCGCACGCTCGGGATTCGCGTCGTCAGTGTGATGAATGCTCATCACCTCGAAGACCGAGTGCTGCCCGCCTTGAAACTCGTCGTCGTATGCCGCGCGGGGGCACCAATGCACCCGCACAACGTTGTCTTGCGTCCGAATCCAGAGCGCGCGGGCATTTTCGAGCGCGTATTCGATGACGCTCGCGCTGAGATGATGGTCGAAGTACCGTGCTGCGATTTGCATTTCCGTTTTTCCCCAAATTGTTGCAACTCGGTGCATCATACAACCGCAAAAATCTTACACAACACTCGGAACATTTGGTGTCAACGCCGTGAGCACAGTAGAATATCGCACATGTCTGATCCTGTGGTGCAAGAAAGTTCATCACGGACCCCGTTAGAGATTCATAGAGAACTTGCTGCCAGTGATTTGAACAGTATATGAGTGAAAACTCACCAGGTGAGGTGCAAAATGCCTCTAGCTCTAACGGGGCGAGTACTCCAAAAGGTTCTCAGCGTTCACTATTCATTTACACGGTCGTCGCGCTCGGCCTCGCGCTCATTATCCGCTTCTTCATCGCCGCTCCATACGTCGTTTCCGGCGCTTCGATGGAGCCGAACTTCGAAGATTGGCACTATTTGATAGTAGACCGCATTTCATACACATTGGGGACCCCTGCGCGCGGTGATGTCATCGTTCTCGACCTCCCGCAGAACGAAAGCCGCGCGCTCATCAAGCGGGTTATCGGTCTGCCGGGCGAAACGGTGGTGCTTTCCGGTCAAAAAGTGACGGTACTCAATGCAGCGCACCCGCAAGGCTTCACTTTGAGCGAGCCGTACCTCGACCCGGCCAACCTGGCCGGCTCCAACGAGCTCACGATGAAGCTCGGGCCGGATGAATTCTTCGTCCTCGGCGACAACCGCCGCGTTTCCGCCGACTCGCGTATCTGGGGATCACTCCCGCGTAAAGACATCGTCGGCCGCGTGTTCTTGCGCCTATACCCGTTCAACACCATCGGCATTCTCCCAGCCGAATCGCGGTATTTAGAAAATTAATTTCTTCCGATGATACGTCTTAAAGACACGCAGTATCCGAATACCGCCGCGTTCCTTGAGAATGCGATACGCATCGCCGAGTACTACGGATTCGCGCCTCTCGAAACACTGCCGCGCAACCCGCAGAATTCCGGCACGGCCAATAAGCGCGGGGTCTTGCCACTCTCCAAAGTGGAGTCCGCGATAGCCTTCGCGCGTCGCGACGAGCGCACGCTCCTTTCCGGCGCGCGCAAGTGCATGAGCTGTCTTCCCGCGTTGGTAAATCTCCCGTCCGCGTCGGCCACGGGACCCTTCGCTCCTCCGCACAGCGGCACCCTTCTCGCATGGCGCACACTCACGAGTACGACCGGTATACCGTCGGTGTCTTTCGAACTGCACATCGTCGGTACGACAAGTGCGATAGCCGAAGCTCTTCTCATTGTCGCCGGCAACGCCATCGCGGAAGAGGCCGGCATCAAGGAGCGCGCGCTCTCCATCAACAACATCGGCTCATTGGATTCGTCCAACCGCTTTGTGCGCGACGTCGGTCTTTACTTGCGTAAGCACATCGAATCTATCTCGCCCACGTTGCGCCCGCGCGCGGCCGTTGACCCGCTCGGGACACTCGTGCAGCTCATCGAACGCGGTCACCCCGCCACTCCGCGCGCACCGCAGGCGATGGAATACCTCACCGAAGAAGAGCGCCGGAAATTCTGGGAGCTGCTTGAGTACCTTGAGGTATTCGGATTGCCGTATGAGCTGGACGCGCACATCCTCGGGAGCCGCGACTGTTGGTCGCACTCGCTTTTCGAGATATCCACGACGGACTCCGAGACGGGAGCCAGCATTCCTATCGCGTTCGGCGGGCGTTACGACCCGCTCGCGAGCCGTTTTGCGCGCACGCCCTCATCCGCGACGATGATATCTATCACCTGCGAGGTGCGGGGGAAGACGCGCCCCATTAGAAAAAAGAATTCTAACGGGGCAGGCGTGAAGTCTGACGACGCTCAGCCTGCCGTGTACTTCGCACACCTCGGAAGCGAGGCGCGCCGCCGCGTCCTCGGGGTTCTTGAGAACTTGCGCCGCGCCTCAATACCGGTGCATCAGGGCATCTGGTACGAGCGCGTGGCCGAGCAGATAGCGGCAGCCCGCACGCTCGCCGTGCCGTACATCCTCATCATGGGACACAAAGAAGCGGTGGAGGGGACGATACTCGTACGCGAAGTCGCGACGAATTCTCAGGACGCAATTCCCCTCCCCGAACTTCCCAACTACCTCAAACGCCGCCGCATCGGTACCTCCCGAGAAGGAGTGCACGCATAAATGAGCAATGAAAAAAATCAAAGGTCTCATCTTTGACTTAAACGGTGTCCTTCTTCTGGATCAACACCTCCACGACGAAATATTCAAAAAGGTCGCATTTGACATCACGGGACGTACACCGACGGACGAGGAATTCAAGAACATCTTTCACGGCCGCGACAACAAAGGGGTATTCGAGTACATGACGGGCAGAACGTTGGAACCCGCCGAGCTTGAGCGGCGTGCGCGAGAGAAAGAACTCGCATACCAGGAACTCTGCAGGAAGACGGGTCCTTCGTATCGACTCTCCGATGGAGCGACGGAGCTGCTTGAGAATTTACGGACACGTAACATTCCGTACACCATCGCCACATCGTCTCCGCGGATGAACATCGGATTTTTCAACGAGATGCTCAACCTCGAAAAGTGGTTCGACATGAACAAAATTGTCTGCACGGAAGGAACTATGCGTGGAAAGCCTGCCCCCGATCTCTACCTCAAGGCCGCACAGGTCCTCGCATTGCAGCCCGCGGACTGTGTGGTCATCGAAGACGCGAGGACCGGAATCGCCGCCGCCTACGCTGCCGGTATCGGTCACATCATCGCAATAGGACCGAAGGACACCCACGAGACCTTACAGAAGATAGAGGGCGTGAGCGAGGTCATCGAACAGCTTTCTGAAGTCGACATAGCGCGCCTCTTCTAGTTGCTTCCGGCGCGGCTGCGTGGTACACCCCCTGAGATAAAAAGTTCTAGTATGGAACGGCCATCACGGAGTGCACGTTTCCATTTGGAAAAATAACTGAAGTCTGGACTTTTCTTATCTCATGGGGTACACTCTCGCCCACATGAGCATAAACGCAGAAGTATCCAAAAGCGGCAACGAAAGCACGCTTTCTACTATTCGCAAATTCTCCCGCCGCGTGCAGGGCACGGGTTTGGTACGCACGGTCCGCGGAGGCCGCTACTATGTCCGCACCGCATCAAAAATCGTGAAGAAAAAGCGCGCGCTCAAACTCATCAAGCGCCGCGCCGATTACAAGCAGCTCATCAAGGAAGGCAAGGTCATTGAGGCTGCACCCCGCCACGGTCAGCACGGCAGACCCTCGTCCGGCCGCCCCGGCAAATCTGAACAGTCCTCTACTCCGAAGCCCGTCGAAGCTACTCCCATCGCTCGCTAACATTTGATGTTGGATACACGAACTACTCTTCGCCCCGCACCTTTTCTTAAAGGAGCGGGGCGAATTCCGTTTGAAGAGATAGCTCAGGCGGTACTTGGTAAGAACTATGAGCTTTCACTCGTCATCTGCGGCGATAATCTCGCGCGCCGGATGAACCGCGAATACCGCCTGCCTTCGCTAAAGCTCCGGCAGGCAAGCAAGAAGAATTATTCACCAAATGTTCTCTCGTTCCCTCTTTCCAAGACCGAGGGGGAGATATTTTTGAACGTACGGGCGGCGGCGCGCGAAGCGCGCCGCTTCAGAGTGTCCGTCCGCGACCGCGTTGCCTTCCTCTTTGTCCACGGCTGTTTCCACTTAAAGGGATTGCAACATGGGCGTATAATGGAGGCACAAGAACAGCGCATTCTGCGTGTCTTTCATTTTTCATGCAACGGCCAATATATACAGGAATAGACATCGGCACCTACCACGTCAAGGTCGTTATTGCGGCACCCACAGAGAACTCCGAACTTCCGCTCACTATCATAGGGACCGGCACGTCCACCTCGCGCGGACTCCGGCACGGCTACATCATCGACCAAAAGGAGGCGACGCGGAGTATCCGTGAGGCGCTCGGCCGCGCACTCGGTGCGGCCAAGGTGAGAGTGAAAAGCGCACGGGTGGCACTCGGAGGCATCGGCCTCGACGAAATACGCTCGACGGGTGAAGTCGCGCTTACGGTTTCGGGCGGCATCGTGACAGAGCGCGAGATAGACCGCGCGCTCCGAGAGAGCGAGAAGAAGGCCTCGGCCAAACTGACCAACCGCACCGTCATTCATGCCATACCGCTCGAATATCGTGTAGACGGCACAAAAGTCTTCGGCAGGCCCGTCGGGATGCAGGGCACGCGCCTTACCGTCGACACGCTTCTTATAACGATGTTATCGCAACACCAGGAGGACCTCATTGAAGCGGTCGAATCCGCCGGCATTGAGGTGGACGGGGTCATGGCATCTCCGCTTGCCGCGAGCCTCGTGACGCTCAATAAGGCGCAAAAGACCGCCGGTGTAGTCCTTGCAAATATCGGCTCCGAGACACTCTCAGTCGTTGTCTTTGAAGACGACACGCCTATCTCGCTCAAAGTCTTCCCCACCGGCTCTGCAGAAGTCACAGAATCCATCGCGCTTTCGTTTAAGATACCGCTCCCCGAGGCGGAGAGCCTGAAGCGCGGAGGAGTGACCGGCAGCGACGTTTCTGAGAAAAAAATGGGTGTCATCGTCGGCGCGCAGCTCAAAGAAATGTACACACTCGTCAACGCGCATTTGAAAACCATCGGCCGTCACCGCCTTTTGCCCGCGGGTATCGTCATTACAGGCGGCGGCTCGGGGCTCACATCGGCTGCGGAAATCGCCCGCGCCGTCTTGCAGCTGCCCTCACAGGTCTCACAGATAGGCCACCTCCCGCGCTCCTCGGGCGTAGACGCCACCTGGGCGGTCGCCTACGGCCTGTGCCGCTGGGCCTATGCCGAAGACACCTCGGGACAGACGCACACCTTCGGACAAGTCATAAGAGACGGCTGGGAATCATTGAAACAAGGTCTGCGAAGTCTGTTGCCATAAAACCGATATTCCTTATTCCCGCGGCCGCAGAAATAAGGAACGTGA
>MFKY01000054.1:16367-25124 GCA_001781175.1 Candidatus Kaiserbacteria bacterium RIFCSPHIGHO2_01_FULL_55_37 | reverse complement strand
CGCCGCGCGCCCCATCGTGCCGTCGTCGAGGATGACATCCGCCTCCACCGTGGGATTCCCGCGTGAATCAAGTATTTCGCGGGCACGGACGGATTGGATCTTCATGTCGGCAATTATATATCAAAGTTTGAGGTTTTCCGCCTCCACCTCTTGTGCCTTCACCTCCACCTTTTCGGATACTGTGCGCAGCCAGTCCGTCTGTAGGAGCGTGCGTGCCGCATAGACGGCAGCGGCCATCGCCGCCACGCCGCCTACTGCTAGTCCCCATCGCGGCCCGATGTATTCTCCGATAAGCCCCACGAACGGAGCGCCCACGAGCGTCGAGCCGAAAATGGCCATGGACCAGAGCGACATGACCTGGCCGCGCATGTGCGGCGCGGCGGCAAGCTGTATCATCGTGTTGCCGAGCGAGGTCAGGTTGATGGAAAAAAATCCGACGAACACCATCCCGACGATGGCGAGCGAGAGGGTGGGCATGATAGCGGTCACCACAATGGAAAGGCCGAAGAAAAATGCGGACGCGACGAATTCATGCGGGGCGACTTTCACGCGGCTTGCGGCGAAGAGCCCGCCCGCGACCGAGCCCGCGCCCATCGCGGAGAGCAGCGCCGCATAATCGGCGGCGACCCCGGCAAAGGTGCCCTGCGCGAGAAGCGGCAGACTCACCTGGAATTCGTACGCCAAGGTCCCGATGACCGCCATGGCAATAAGCACCGTCTTGATGACGGGCACCGAAGCCGCGTAGGAAACGCTCTCAAGCAAATGCCCGCGCGGCTTTTCCTTCCGTTCTTTCTTATGCATCTCCTTTTCGTCCATGAAGAGAAGCATTGCAATCACAGCGATAAAAGAAAGCGCATTCGCGAAGTAGCAGGCGGCAATACCGATGCTTACGATGACGGAACCCGCAATCATAGGACCGACGGCGCGCGCAAGGTTCGCGACGGTTGAGTTGAGCGTTACGGCGTTGCGCAGGTTTTCGGGTCCTACCATTTCATGGACGAACACCTGCCGAGTCGGATGGTCGAACAAGTTGATGACGCCAAGAATGAGCGCGAAGGCGTACAGCATCCACATGGTGATGACATTTGTAAAAACAAGAGTACCGATGGCGAACGCGACGAGAGCAGACGCCGATTGTGTGACGAGGAGTATAGTTCGTTTAGAATACCGGTCGGCCGGAATGCCGCCGAACGGGCCACCGACAAGTTGCGGGAAAAAACGGAACGCCAGAATGATCCCCAACTGCGTACCGGAATCCGTGAGTGTGAGTACGAGCCAGCCGAGTGCGACAATTTGCATCCATGACCCGACCTGCGAAAGTCCCTGCCCGATAAAGTACAGCCGGTAATTGCGAATCTTGAGCGATGAAAACGTTTGTGTGCTGAATTGTTTTAGTGCTTCCATACAATAAAGAGGTCAAGAATACTTGATTGTATCGCACGCCCCGCGCGGGAAATCAAACTTTGGGAGTGGAATTGCCGTCGTCTCCGTCAACGGGTCCGATGATGCCGAGAATCCACTTCTCCATCTTTTCGAGCGCGGCGTGGATTTTGGGGTAGCGCACGGTGTGCGTTATCGCCCAGGCCCGGAAGCGCGGAGAAGAGATAGAGATTAGGACGAATCCGATAGCGAGGAAGAGGAATCCTTGAAGGAACGGCAACGCGAGGCCCAAGACCCCGAGCCCGAGAGAGCCTACACCGGCCGCAGCAACGAACACTCTCTTGGTCTCCTTGTGCATGTCCGTCAGTGTGATGAGTTACCGCTCCGCGGCCTTATAAATGCACTTGATGCACTGGGTCTGCTTCTCGCGGGTCTTGATGTATTTATTGCCGCAGGCGCACACGGGGACGTGGGTCAAAAATGGCTTTTCTATCCATTTGCCATGCCTTTGAAACGTCTTCGACGGGAGATTCATACGCTCCACAATACCACGTCCTGGGACAAAAATCAAATGGCGTGCTATATATTCCAGGATGCGAGGCGCAAATATGAAATACGACGTCATCGTTATCGGGGGTGGCGCCTCGGGCATGATGGCGGCGGGCCGGGCTGCCGAGCGCGGCAAGTCCGCCTCGACTTGCGGCGATTCGACGCGAGGCAGGTCCGTCTTGCTGCTCGAGAAAAATGCTACAGTCGGGAAGAAGCTCGACATCACGGGCGGCGGACGCTGCAACATCACCAATGCCGAATTCGACCGGCATGCCTTTGCCAAGCACTACGGCACGGCTGAGCAATTCCTCTATTCCCCACTTTCTCAATTCGGCGTGCAGGATACTTTTGATTTCTTTACGAAGCGCGATTTGCCTCTCGTAGTCGAGGCGCGCAAACGGGCTTTTCCCCAGTCGCAAAAGTCGCCCGACGTGACGCGTGTGATGAAAAAATATCTCGCCGACGCGGGCGTTACGGTGCTGACCAACGCAGCGGCGCTCGGCCTGACTTGTGTCGGCAATCGCATCACCGAAGTAATAACAAAGAACGGCACGTTCGCGGCTGACGCATTCATCATTGCGACGGGCGGTGTCTCGCATCCGGAGACAGGCTCTACGGGCGACGGCTTCAAGTGGCTCACAGAGCTCGGGCACACGGTCCATCCCCCCACCCCTACCATCGTGCCTCTGAAGGCGGGCGAGAAATGGGTGAAGTCGCTCGCCGGCATCTCCCTCACATCTATGAAAATCACTTTCTTCGCCGACGGCAAGCGGGCATTTTCGAAAAAGGGCGGGTTGCTCTTCACACATTTCGGGCTCTCAGGTCCTCTCATATTGAACAGCGCGAGCGCGGTAGCTGGGTTGCTCAAAGAAGCCGACGTGACCGCAACCATAGATTTGTTTCCCGATACGGATTTCGCCGCGCTTGAAAAACAAATCATCGCGAAGATAGAGGCCAACAAGAACAAAGATTTCAAAAATGTTCTGGCCGAAATACTGCCGCCCGGCATGGCGAAAGCCATTCCCCATCTTTTCGCGCTACCCGAAGCGAACATCAAAGCTCACAGCCTGACCAAAGAGGAACGCAAACGCCTTATTCATATCCTGAAAGCTGCACCACTCACGATAACGGGCCTCATGGGATTCGATAGATCGGTTATCTCCGACGGCGGCGTACCGCTTACCGAAGTGGACACTCGCACTATGCGCTCCCTCAAAGTCGAAAATCTCTACCTCACGGGCGATGTGCTGCACATCAACCGCCCATCGGGAGGCTACTCGCTCCAACTCTGCTGGACCACCGGATACGTGGCGGGCAGTAGTGTGTAAAAGGAGTCGCTTATAAACACGAAGAGCGCCCGTGAGAGCGCTCATGTGCCTTGTTTGTAGTCGTCGGCGTTACGGCAGAGTTTCGAGAGCCGTCTTGCCGGCCTCGGGTGAGGCGGACGCTAGCAACGCAATCGCCTCAAGCGTCGCCAATCTCTCTTCACCCGAATCGAACAGGGCGAGCCAGAACTTGAAGAACGTCATCTGGCGCTGCGCGAGATGCCAGGCCGGCGTCTTTGGCTGGAGCTTCAGACAGGTAAAGACCGAGCCGACCCCGGGCGTCTCCCAGTTTCCGCCCATCTGATCTTTTTTGATTCGCTCGGCAATGTGGCGGAGCTGTTCGCCGAGCGTCATAGCATTGAATTTCGCCCAATATTCGATTGCCCCGTTTGGAGCCATGATTTGGGCCGTTGCTGAACCTTCCGACATCATCACCTCCATCTGTCGGACTGCTGAATCAAGCTTCTGGCCGGATCCTATCGACACAATGCCATTGTCGTATGAATTGTCAATCAGACGCCTCGGAAAGTCCAGAATTACAAGCCCTTTTCGTCCTTGATTTTATTGAGTATCTTTTTTACCGCCTCAAGGCTCTCGGTTTCGAGGACTGATATCGCAAGCGGTTTGAGGCCGGCTTTCTTGAGCGCCGTTATTTTTTCTTTCACTTCTTCGGGCGAAACCATGTCGGATTTCGTGAGAAATACGTGCTCCGCCTTTTTCGTGAGCTCCGGATTGTAGGTCTGCAATTCGTTGCGTATCACTTTGTAGTCGCGCACGACATCATCAGATTCTGCGTCTATCAGATGGAAGAGTACCCGCGTGCGTTCGATGTGTTTGAGGAATTTGACGCCAAGCCCTTTGCCGGCCGACGCCCCCTCGATGATGCCGGGAATGTCCGCAAGGATGACGCCGTAGTACGAGCCGAGGTGCGGCTCCAGCGTGGTAAATGGGTAATTCGCCACGCGGCTTTTTGCGGCAGTGAGCTCGTTGAGAAGGCTTGATTTACCGGCGTTGGGCAGCCCGACGAATCCGACGTCCGCGATGAGGCGGAGTTCAAGCTTGTAGGTGGCCTCGTCCCCTTTCGTGCCGTCCTCATGTTCCAGTGGCGTGGTGTTCGTGGCCGAGCGGAATTTGAAATTGCCTCTGCCGCCCACACCGCCGCCAGCGGCAAGTACGCGCTGCCCGGCTTCGGATATTTCTTGTTTATAACCGGTACCCAAATTCGTGACCGTCGTGCCGGTCGGAACTTTCAAAATGAGATGCTCGCCTTTGCGGCCGTCGAGGAATTGTCCGCGGCCGTCGCGGCCGCGCTCGGCCTCGACTTCTTGCCTGCTCGCGAAGACCATCAGCGCGTTGATGTCACCCGTGCCCTCGAAGTACACACTGCCGCCGGTACCGCCGTCGGCGCCCGTGGGTCCGCGCGAAAGTTTGACCTTATTGAAAGCCACGGCACCGTTGCCGCCGTCACCCGCTCTGACTTTGATTGTCAGCTCATCGATAAGCATTGAGGCATGCTACCATAATCGACTCTATTTGATGTATTCTGTGCTAGATGTTCGAATTTAGGATTCTCAAACGCTCAAAAAAGTCACGTGCACGGCTCGGTGTTATCTCGACACCGCACGGCGAAATAGAGACGCCCGCATTCGTGACCGTCGCCACGCGCGCGACCGTGCGTACACTGGAGTCCGATGAGGTCGCAGCCGCCGGCTCGCAGGTCCTCATCTGCAATACGTATCACCTTCACACTGCGCCGGGTGAGAAAAATGTAAAGCGCGCGGGCGGCCTCCACGAATTCATGCAGTGGAAGAGGCCCCTGATGACGGACTCGGGAGGTTTTCAGGTATTCAGTCTCGGATTCGGCAAAGACCACGGCGTCGGAAAGATATTGAAGGAAGAGCAGGAACGGCGCATTCCGGAGGGTACGCAACCCACGCACATCAAAATTACCGACGACGGCGTGCACTTCCGCTCGCCTATCGACGGCACGGAGCTGTTTCTCAATCCCAAAGAATCTATCCGCATCCAGGAAGCACTCGGCGCGGATATCATGTTTGCCTTCGACGAATGTCCGTCGCCGCTTGCCGATGAAGATTACTTGCGTACATCGCTCGATCGGACGCACCGCTGGGCGGCTCAGTGTCTCAAAGTGCGGAAGACCTCTCAGGCGCTGTACGGCATCGTCCAGGGAGGCTGCTTCAAGAACATGCGTATTGAAAGCGCCCGCCTCATCGGCGCGCTTCCCTTCGAGGGATTCGGTATCGGCGGGGAATTCGGCTACGACAAGCGCTCGCTCAAAAAAATGCTGGAACACGTGCATGACGAACTCCCGGAAAACAAACCGCGTCACGTTCTCGGCGTCGGACATCCCGAGGATTTTCCGTACATCGCGAGCGCGGGCGGCGACACCTTCGACTGCATCGCGCCGACGCATTACGCCCGGCGCGGGACCGTCTTCACGTCAAAGGGCCGGTTCCAAATACGCAACCAGCGCTACCTCACGGACCAACGTCCGCTCGACCCTTCGTGCAAATGCGATATCTGCAAGACCTATTCACGCGCCTACATCTCACACCTCATGCGCGCATACGAACTCACGGGGATGAAGCTCGTCTCCTTCCACAACCTTCACTTCTTCAACGCACAGGCCTCCTTGTTACGTAAACGCATCAAGAACGGCGAGATCTAGAGAGTTTGCGCCTTTGCCGGGGCAATGTTCCGGAGGGGCCCCGCAGTCGACGGACGAGGATTCGAGGGATTTTTCAGCAGAAAAATCCCGTACCCGGAGGAATATTGGCCCGGCAAAGAGGCGTCAGAACCTCCCCTCCCGCTCCCACTGTAAGATGTGCGACACCACTCCATACCGCGCCTCGTTCGTCCATTTGCTCAGACTGAAAAAATCCCCCGTAGCCGTATCCTGCTTCTGCGCGGGTACATCTTCGCCGGCAAGTATCCTTTTGGCGATATCGATATACTTCTTCCTCGTCTCGTAATTCAATTCGCGGAACATTTCCCCCGGCGGTTTCGTCGTGTCGGCCTGTATCCGGGCAATGATATCTCCCGTATCCACACCGTTCGTCACGTAGTGAATGGTGTTGCCGATGCGCCCCGCATCACGCCGGAGCACGGCGAATTGATTTGCTACAGCGCCGCGATAATGCGGAGACAAACCCATATGAAGGTTGACCACTTTCTTTGCAGTTTGTATAACGGGGTGCCTTAGCACGGACCCACCGAGGACCATAATGAGGTCGGGTGAAAGGCGTTCTAGAATCGCACGCGTCTCCTCCGAATTGATATCCTCGACTTCGAGCGTCTCGGGGTCGTATCCCGGCGATGATTCGAACGGCGAACTCTCTCTGAAATACCTGATGACCGACCCTGTCTCGCGCCGCAAGCGGAGGAGTATTCCATACCATACTTCGCGGATGAGAGTTCCTGCGCGGGCCGCCGCGAGCATGCTCCGGAAACGCCCGGCGAGCTTCCGGGGTTTCGGTTTTTCGAACAGCACGAGGTCAACTCCTCGCCCAGTCTCTTTATGAAGAGCATTGGCGAATGCTTTCTCCGAATCGCCGTAGATCGTGATAAATACAATGCCCATAGTGCCAAAAATTATATTCACTGATTCTACCATCATCATATGGATACACGAATTGCCTGGAGTTATAATACTTTTATGCGAGACGTCGAACATGCCGAATGGCTGGAGGATGAAAAGGCCCGCAAAGCGGCGGCAAAGGGCAACAGTAAAACGCCGCCGCCTCCCAAGAAGGCTGACGAGAGAAAGAAACAAGAACCTGCCGACGATATGGAAGAGCGTGTATGGTGGCGCGGCGAGACGTAATCGCCATTAGATAAAAAAGCGGAAAAAATATATTGCCGCGGTAGCCCCCACGCCGTTGTCCACAATATCCTTATAGGTGTCGGCCATCCCGTGATGAGCGGGAGAAAAACCTTGGGATAAGCCGTAGAAAATATCAAAACCGTACTCCAATAATTCCCAACCCAGTCCGACGAGCATCACGACGGAAAATACGAACAACAAGCCGGTGCGGCGAAGGACGTTGGTGTAGAGAAAGAACAGCGCCAGCCACGCGCCAAACATCATGTGGACGGGGATATCGATCGCGGGCCACGCATAATACAGAGGCTGCGAAATATCAGGGCGGCTCATATATGCCCACACATGGATAAGCAGAAAGACCGCGGCGAGCATCACGAGCACTACTCCATGACGCGATGAAAGAAGTTTGGAGTTCATATTCGGATTATGAAGTATCGTATCACGACTGTATCAGGGCCAATTTCTCTTTTCGTGTGAGGCGCTTTATCACGGCTTCCCGCGCACGCGCTTTTGCGAGCGTGCGGAAGCGCTCGAAGTGTCTCAAGACGACGGGCCGGCGTATTTTGGTGTAGTGCGCCCCTGCTTTCGCGCCGTTGTGCTGCTTCAGTCTTTTCTCCAGGTCATTCGTGCACCCTACGTAGAGCGTCTTGTCCGAACACTCCAAAATATAGGTAAAATGATACATGTAGTGGTAGTGTACCCCGTAAGATACCTATGCAGACCGACAAACCTGAATTCCCCATGCGTATCAATAAATACCTCGCGCAGCAAAAGTACTGCACGCGGCGTGAGGCGGACGAGATCATCAAGAAAGGACTTGTCTCTATCAACGGTCGGCCTGCGGTCTTGGGCGACAAGGTCACGCAGAGCGACAAGGTGGAGCTGAAATGGCGGCAGACCAAGCACCGTTACTTTGCATACAACAAGCCTCGCGGCATCATCACGCACTCCGCGCAGCAGGACGAGGAAGAAATAAAAGAAATTCTGCCCATCGAGGGCGTTTTTCCGCTCGGCCGGCTCGATAAAGATTCGTACGGGCTCATCATCCTCACGGACGATGGGCGTATCACTGACGCACTTCTCAATCCGGAGCGCGCGCACGAAAAAGAGTATGAAGTGAGGACGACGGATGAACTGCCCTCAAATTTCAAGGCAAAAATGGAAAAAGGCATCGACATCGGCGGCTATGTGACGAAGCCGTGCAAAGTGGAGATACTCGGCGACCGCAAGTTTTCCATCACACTTACGGAAGGCAAGAAGCACCAGATACGCCGCATGTGCGGATTTTTCGGCGCGAGCACGTCCAATCTGGAGAGGAAACGCATTATGAACATCACACTTGGCGGCCTGAAGCCTGGCGAATACCGTGCAATACAGGGCGCGGAATTGGACACCTTTATGAAATCGCTCGGATTTTAAAGTAAGTGCACCTTTCTTTGCGGCGCATGCGCTTCGGCTTCAAGAACGATTTTTTCCATAGCAGCGACCGCCTCTGCCGGGTACGCACCGCGCGCGGTCTCTTCGGAGAGCATCACGGCATCGGAGCCCAGCCCGATGGCATAGGCCACGTCGGTGACTTCCGCGCGCGTCGGCTCCGGATTCGTCATCATAGAGAGCATCATCTGCGTCGCCGTGATGACAGGCTTGCCCGCACGGTTG
>MFKY01000054.1:0-16357 GCA_001781175.1 Candidatus Kaiserbacteria bacterium RIFCSPHIGHO2_01_FULL_55_37 | reverse complement strand
CACGGTTGCATTTTTCGATGAGTTCACGCTCGATAAACGGTATCTGCTCGATGGGGACTTCGTGGCCGAGGTCACCCCTGCCTATCATGACGGCGTCCGCTGCCGCGATTATTTCATCCGCGCGCTCCACCGCACACTTGCGCTCTATCTTTGCGATAACGCGCGCACTCCCTCCCTGCGCACGTATTGCGCTCCGCGCTTCCTCCACATCTTCCTTCCGGCCCACATACGACACGCAGACATACTCAACGCCCTTCGAGAGGCCGAAGCGCAGATCGTCCATATCCTTTTTCGTAAGCAAAGCTTGTCCGTCGTGGTGATTCGCCGCATCGAAATGATGCCCTGTATCGGTCTGCTTGCGCGGACCCGAGAGGTCGAGAATAATCGGCACACGCACGCCTGTCTCAGCCGCGACCGCGCGAAGTGCTTCGATGTATCCGCCGTGCTCCTCGTGCGTGCCCCACGACAAATTCAAGCGCATGATGTCCATGTGATGCCGCACCATCCCGTGCAGTATTTCCGGAGTCCCGCTCTTCGGGCCGATGGTCGCGACTATCTGTGAACGTGATGCTGCCATAGGTACCATTATCGCGGCGTAAGGAGAAAATACCAATCCGAGACATTGGCATCCAGGCGGCCGGTCAGTATCTCATCCCCCGTCGCCTCAAAGACCGGGATGGTGTCGAGGCGCGCGCGATACGGCGCAAGGTCTATCTTTCTTTCTTCGATGCGTTGTATGGTGCCGCTATCCACGATGGCACCCGCTTCATCGCTATTGTCGCTGCCGTCGGACGCCGCGGCGACGAAGACGTCGTCGGGTCCGAGCGCGCGCAGCGCCTCCATGGCGAGGAATTGGCAGCGGCCTCCCGTCCCGTGGTCCTCGGGTATCTGGAGCTGGACTTCTCCGCCGGCAAGCACGACGCGCCCCGGCGCGGATTGCTCGAATATTTTTGCGAGCGCCGGCCCGGGGAATTCATACAGCGGCTTATTGAGAATGAGAGCTTCATAGCCGAGCGAGCGCGCCGCATCGGCCATCTTTTGGATGGAATCTTCATTTGAAATGAGGACGATGTTGGTTACCTTCTCGAAATACTTCGGGTCTTTAGGAGTTTCGCGCAGCACGAATCCGTCCTCCAGTTTGTAACGCCTCAATATTTCCTGCGCGTCCGCGTTGGTGGATGTGTCCGGGTACGTCGGGCCCGAGGCGACTTCTTCCGGATTGCCGCCCACGATGTCGGAGAACACAAGCCCGATGACGGTCGCCGGGTAGAGCGCTTCGGCGAGCCCTCCACCTTTCAAATCTGCAATGTGCTTGCGTACGGTGTTCAGTTCCCGTATCGTTGCGCCGACGTGCTCGAAATCCTCGAACAGCTTAATATTTTGGTCACACTCCGCACTCGATGAACATAAAAGTGATGAACCTCCGCCCGCGACGATGACGAATACGAGGTCGTCCTCCCCCGCTTCTTCGGCGACTCCCATCACTACTTTCGTCGCCTCCACATTCGCATCCGACGGCATCGGATGGGTCCCGACAAATGCTTCGATAGCCGAAGGGCAGGTGGTGAGAATCGTCCTGTCTATCACGACCGTCTTCTTGAGACGCGTGCTGAGTATCTTGTAGAGCTCATACGTGGCAGAGCACGCTCCCTTGCCGAATCCCACCAAATACACATTTTTGAAGGGCCCCATATCGAATGTACGGCCGCGGATGGTGATGACGTCGCCCAAGACCGAGACGTTGTCTTGTATCACGCGCTCAGTGAGCACGGCTTCATATCCGGCCTCCAATATTTCGAGGGCATCCGCGCGCGGCTTATCAGTCGCAAGCTTTTCGTAGTTGATGATGCGATTTGGATTCATACACCCTTCGCGCCGGAAACATATTCGGTGATGGCGCCGACCGCGCGGGATACTCTATCCATGTCCGCCTCTTTCGAATGAAATGCGATATGCGGCGTGACGATGACATTGGGCATATCCATGAGCATGTGGTCGCCGACGAGCGGACGCAGGTCATGGTCCGGCGAGACCTGCATTTTGATGATAGCGCCTTCCTTGTGCAGTTCGCGTTCGCCCTCGAGCACGTCGAGCCCCGCGCCGGCGACCTTGCCGCTCTTCAGTGCTTCGACGAGGGCGATGGTGTCTATCACTTCGCCGCGGGCGGTGTTGACAATGACGACGCCCCGCTTCATGTGCGCAAAAAGGTCTGCATTGATGAGGTGATGCGTCTCCTTCATATAGGGCACGTGGAGGGTGATGACGTCAACCTGCGCGGCAAGATCAAGGAGACTGACATAGGTGAATCCGAGCTCTGCCGCGCGCGCGGCATCTGGGTGCACATCGAATGCGATGATTTTCATTCCGAATCCGCGCGCGATTTCCGCCACATGCATGCCGATGCGCCCTGTCCCCACGATGCCGAGTGTTTTGCCCTGCAAGTCGAAACCCTGAAAGGCGCGCACGTCAAACGTGCCGCTCTCCCGCACTTCCTGTGACGCAAAATTAATGTGCCGCGAAAGATTGAGCATGAGGCCAAAGGTAAATTCAGCTACAGAGCTGACCCCGTATCCGGGGACGTTCGCCACCTTGATGCTCTTCTCTTTGGCATACGTCATATCTATGTGGTCGGTCCCGGTGGATTCTGCAACGATGAGCTTTACGCCGGGCATTGCGTCAATGACCGCTTTTGATACGTCGCAATCCACGAATACCGCGATAGCCTCCGCACCCGCGGCAAGCCCGGCATTTTGAAGAGAAAGCGGCTCCTGCACGAACACCACTTCATGGCCCGTAAGGGCGGCGGTAAAAAGGCCCTCGGTGTCGGCAAACGAACTAAACCGCACAATTTTCATCCCCATAGTATACCCCGTGAGATAGAAGATTCCGACTTGGTCGTAGTGAGTGAGCGTGGTTATCTCATGGGGTATACCCCGTGAGATGAAGGCCCCACCTGGGCTATGGGATATAGGAAAAGGGAGAGAACTAGACACTTTCCTCAAATCCCCAACAGGAAGTCATGCCGTTCATTCTAACGTTTTGCAAAATGTTAGAACGTGGTGGGCGCGCAGCGTAAGCTTGTGGCGCACATCGCGGCCTGCCGGCCGCTTCAATACGAGCCCGGCAATCGCAAGTTTCCGGATATGGTCCGAGGCATTCTCATAGCCGATCTTCAGACGCGACGAAATCTCTTCGACGGATAGTTCGGGGTTGCGTCTGAGAAGGTCGAGTATCTCAATCCGGCGATGATTCGCGAACCCTTTCACAAGCCGCTCCATAGCGCGATACGACCGTTCTTTCACCATACCGCTATTATACAAACGTTTTGCAAAACGTTTGAACGTTGTGGGGATAGTGGGAGGGGGCGGGGTGGGATACACCGGCTAGTTCCCTACCCGGTTCCCTACAAGTTGAGATACGTAATCGTGAGCTGAAGGACGGTTGCGAATGAGATCCAGAGCAGATACGGAATGTTCACATAGAGCACCCAGACGAGCCCTGCTTCGCGCAAAGCGTTTCGTAGGGTAAACGCCCAGATGAGCGTGCCGAGAACGAGCAGGATATCAACCGCCGCGAGGAGATTATTTTGCAGACCGAATTGGAGGGGGGTGAAGGCGAAGTTGAAGATGAGGTTGAGGGCAAAAGGGAGGGCGATTATCCACGGAATTTGCCGTGTGAACGCCTTATAAAAAATCGCGCCGAAGGAAATGGCGATAATCGCATAGAGAATTGTCCAAACGGGTCCAAAAACCCAAGCCGGAGGCGACCACGTGGGCTTCACGAGCGTCGAGTACCAGCTATAGGTGTCCATACCCAAATTATACCCCGCGAATCAAAGCGCCCGGGTTATGATGAAAAGGCCGAGGAGGATGAAAAAAAATACCAAATATGCGGTTCGTTTTATGCGTTCTTTCGCTTGGGATAAGCTGGGCGCCCATGAAAGAAGTGTAGGCTCCAGATCTGAAAGCGCACCATGATATCCGGCCGGACAACGTTCAGGCCGCCGAAAACGATAAGAATAAACCCGACAACCCACACAATGTATTCTTCCATATCCCCCAATTCTACACCCCCGTCACGCGCCCACAGGGTGTAATTCCCTCTGCGCGGAGTGTGTCAAATCAAAAAGGAAGTTTTGCTGGTAAGTCTCTTAGAATCCAACCCTTTTTACACGTGCATCGCCCGACATACGTATCCTGATACTGTCCTCCAAGAAATCCCAAAACCACATCCTTCCCGCATGAACACAGAATCAATATCTTATTCGACCCGATTGTACCTGCCTTGCTTTCAAGAGCGAGGATGTTCATGCATGCGCCAAGAAAAAGTCGCGTCATCTTCCCTCGTTCCGCTTGGACATCCATGCACCAGGCATGACCTTTGACGGTAATCAGAGCCTCGAAGTATTCTTCAAGCGCCTTGCGAAAAATACGAGCTTGAGGAGAGGATTTTACTAACGCATTGTATCGCCCTTCGAGAGCTTTTTCCGCTTCAAAATACTCTTTTGAGTTCATATTCCGATCCTTGATCGGAATCAGAATATCGTCAAGTCCGTTGATACTTGCCACCGCCAAGAAACCGCACATATCCTCTATCGCGCAAAAATTGAAGCTGTTGGCGGATTTTGTCTTTGATATGCCTGTTGTCCGGGTGTAAACGGCTTAATTCGCTTTCGAACGCATACACATCGTCTAGCGTGAATTCCGACTTACCAATCTTATCGATACTTCTCATGACGTCGAGAGGCCATCCTTTCTTTGTTACTTCCTTTTCTTCACGAAGGAAAAGGGTCTTCTGCCACTCTGCAAGTACGCGCGCTTTTGGTTCGGCTTTTTTGTCGCGAACGAGAAATATCTTGCCAGTTTGGGGAATGTGATTAAGCAAGATATTACATCCGACCCAGCCAGCGCGACGCGCAGTCACCGCGAGAGGTTTCCGCCTTTCGATTATTTCCGGCACGAAAAAGTGCTTTGGTACGACAAGAAAGTTTCTGACTTGCAAGGTGGTGACATCGTAATCCATGAGAAAGAAATTTGGATTGCTGCTACTCGTTAGCCGTTCAAGCATCGTTCGATATGCACCATCGACAATTTTCGAGCCGAGGGACCCTTGCTTGCTTTTCAACTCATAATCTTCATGACAATTTGAGCAAGAAAAATCCGCAACCGGTTGATTGTTGGGGTACTTATCTATTTCGAGATGCCCGCAGTTCGGACAATATATTTCCTTATCAACCCAACTTTCACTTAGTACGCGGGCTCTTTGAGCATTACTCTCATATTTATTTGCGATTGCCTCGTCAAGAAATAACTTCACATTCCAATAATCCCACGGATTTTGGTTTTGGGGAAATGGGGCTCGCTGGCCTTTATCGGGACTCATTTTTTCCTCCCTCTCTCTCCATTCTCCTCCCCCACATCCCCACTCACCCTCCCCACCCTTCCGCCAATTCTCTATTGCAGTCTTTTGCAAAACACTAGAATAGCCCCGGCCGCGGCTAGGCCGAGATTTCGAGGGTGAATGTGATTGTGTCGCCCGCAAAAATGCCTTCGGCTCTCCGTACTTTTGCTTTGAGCGGCAGGATGTAGACGCCCGCGCGGCTGTCGGGAAAGATGGATGTTTCCCACGTCGTTTTCCCTACCCGCACGCGCACGCGCACCGCGCCGAACCCTCTGCGGGGCCCCGTATACTTTTTGCGTATCTCTTCCGAGTGCTTCTTATCGACGTAAACAAAATGCCACGCGCCCTGCGCGCCCGGCCACAGCACCACTTCCGAGCGTACTTTGTACCGTTTCGCCATAGGAAACGCTAATTATTTCTCCAAATCGAGGGTGTCGTCAATCCTGATTTTGGCTACAAATTCGGGGACGTGGGAGACGAGTATCATGGCGCCGTCGTATTCATTCAGCGCTTTTGCGATGACCGGCAGGTGGCGGAAGTTGATGTGATTGGTCGGCTCGTCGAGGATGAGCAGGCCCGGCTTCATAAGAACCAGGCGCGCAAATGCCACAAGCCCCTTCTGCCCTTCCGATAAGTGTCCGACTTTGGTCTGTATCAGGTCGCCCGTGATAAGGAATCCCGCCGCCACGTGTCGCATGTCCCCTTCTATTTCTTTCGCCATCACGCCCGCCAGCTCCTCATACACGGTGGAATTAAAATCGAGGTTGGAAAAATCCTGGCGGTAATAGCCCACCTTCACGCCTTTCGTGATGGTTGCCCCCTCCGCTTCGCCATTGGCGAGCGATCCGAGAAGCGTGGATTTGCCGATGCCATTGGGCCCTTTCAGAAGCAGGTGCTGATTCTTGCGGAGCGACACCACTTTCTTCTTGATGACGGCTTTATAATTCCTGATGGTCTTGAACGACGTGATGTGCAAGAGCTCGCCCGATAGATTGGGCTGGCACGGGATGTGGAATGATTTGATGGTCTTGTCTTCCTTGCGCACTTCCACCTTGGCCTCTTCCGCCTCTGCCGCGGCTGCGCGCATCCTCTTGGCGACAAGGCGCAGTTGCCCGCCTTTCATCGCAAAATAATTCGCCTTCTCTTTCTTTGCGATGATTATCTTCTCCATCTGCGCATTTTTCATCGCCTCCTTCTCCACACGCGCGCTTATTTCGAGAACGACGTCGGAGTAGTTGCCCACGTACTGCTCTACCTTGTGCGTGTGCACATCGAGGTATAAGACACCGTGCGTAAACGCATTGAGGAAGTCCGCGTCGTGCGAAATGACGATGACGGTCTTCTCGTACTCCACGAGGAATTTCGTCAGGTGCACGATACCCGCCTTGTCGAGATTATTCGTCGGCTCGTCGAGCAAAAGCAGATCCGGCTTCTGGATGAGCGCCGATGCGAGCAAAAGCCGCGCCTGCTGCCCGCCGGAGAATGTGCTCATCATTCTGTCATGGACTTTCTCATGCCCTTTCAAATGCACCACCTCAAGCACGTCGTCAATGCGTGGGTCGATGTCGTACATTTTCTTCGGGAACACTTTCTGGAAGAATTCGCGTACCGTGAGTTTGAGCTCATCGCGCGGAATGACTTGGCGCGACAGAGCGATGGAAAGCCCCCTTTCTATATGGATGGTGCCGTCCTCAGGCTTGAGTGCGCCGGTGATGAGCCCGAAAAGCGTGCTCTTGCCGGCGCCATTTTGGCCCATCAAGGTTATCTTCCCACCGCGGCGTATCGGAAAAGAGACCTCATCGAGGATTTGTTTATGATGACCGTGCTCAAATGAGACGTCTTCGAAGCGAACTATCGTATTTTCAGCCATTCAGGTGACACACTATACCTGAGGTTGCGCACAATGCGAACAACGTTTTGCCGCGAGAGGTATTTCGCTCAGACACTCGGCGCATTTTTTCGTCGTCGGGTCGGTGGGTGGGCCTTTGCGGGCGCGGCCGACAAGCATGTTCATAGGCTTCACGACAAAAAAGAAAATGGTCGCGGCCACGAGTACGAAAGAGATGACGGTATTTACGAAATGACCGTATTTGATTTCCGTACCGTTGAGCGTAAAGATGAGTCCGCCGAGATCCGGAACGCGGGCGACCGCGGAGATAAAGGGAGTGACGAGGTCAAAGACAAGCGCATTGACGATAGCGCCGAACGCCGCACCAATGACGACGCCGACCGCAAGGTCGACTACGTTACCGCGCAGAAGGAATTGCTTGAACTCCTTTAACATAGAGCTTTATTTCTTTGCCTTCTTTGGCTTCTTCGCCTCTTTCTTCTGGGAATTATTTCCTTTTGCCATAGATGAGTGATAATTTCGAATAAGAAATAAATTGTACCACGCAATGAGCCGTTATTGGACAGTGACGCTCTTCACAACCATCGCTTCAAGCGGCCGGTCCGAGGGGCCGGTCGCTGTCTCCACAATAGCTTCTACGACATCCATGCCGGTGGTAACGCGCCCGAATGTGGTGTGTTTGCCGTCGAGAAAACTGTTGTCGGCGGTGTTGATGAAGAACTGGCTGCCGTTGGTATTGGGGTCCGAATTCGCCATCGAGATGGTCCCGATGACATTGTGATTGTTCTCGCGTATCTCGTCGGCAAATTTGTATCCCGGTCCGCCCGTACCCCATCGCCCGCTGAGCGATTCGTCTTTGGTAAAGGGGTCGCCGCCCTGAATCATGAAATCCTTGATGACGCGGTGAAATTTCGTGCCGTCGTAAAATCCGGCTTTCGCCAGCTTGACGAAATTGGCGACCGTGTTCGGCGCATCGGCATCAAATAAATCTATGGTGATGTCGCCCTTGTTGGTGTGGAGTATTGCTTGCATGGGGGCAGTTCTATTTCTGATTCTTCTTCGCGTCCCGCACACCTTCGCGGACGCCTGCAGCGAAACCTTTACCGAGCTTGGAAAGGTGCGACGCAGCGCCTCGAACCGATTTGTGCGCCTGTATCGCATCTGCGACGACCGTACGAGCGGCAGTGCGCGCAGCGCCCTGGACTTGCGACGGATTTTTCATGATTCGTATCGCGTGCTTGGAGACCTTCTTGGCCTGCACTCCGGTAATGCGCGCAAGCTCAGCGCCTTCTTGCGCAATTTTTTTCATCTCGCTGTGTATCGTCTTTTTCATATGTCGAATACGTGTTCCTACCCGCTAAGAGTAGCATTGTACATGCTTTCAGGTGAGTTCGAGATTAACATCCGCGTGGATATCAGGTGCGCAGCAGCACGAGCGATGCGCGTGTGAGAAGTCCCACGTACCCGGTCACCGGCACGCTCTGTGCCGCTTGATATTTGATGACGGCAGAGCGCGTCGCCGGACCGAAGTACGCAGTCTCTTGTCCCGCAGAACCCGCACCGGTAGCTGCAACGGTGTATCCGATGCGATTGAGCAGCTGCTGCAGCCCCTTCACGTCCGCCCCGCTCGTACCGAGAGACAAATCACGTGTAAGGACGAAAATAGTGCCCGACGTCGCCGGTTGCGGTGCGGGCGTGACTACTACGGGGGCCGGACTAGCCAGCACGAGGGCTTGCGTGGAAGGGCCGTAGTACCCGTTCGCGGGCGAGATGCCAACGACAGTCTGATATTCGATGAGCGCCGCTTGGGTCATTGAGCCGAAATACCCTGTCGGACCCGCGTAGCTCAGACTCACCGCTTTGGCGCCTATTCTTTTTGTTATGAGAAATTGCTGCAGTTGCACGACGGCTATGCCACTGGAGCCGATGGCGAGGTCTCCTGAAGGGAGCGAGCTACCCGTGGTGGGCGAAGTCGTGACGGGTGTCGACGTGAGGAATCCCGCGATAAGCGGCGGCAGCGCTGCACCGCGCGCCTGCGCCGCCAGAAACGACGAACGGAAATTGGAGACGAGAAATTGCGCGAGTGCATTCGGGTCGGTGGTCTGGCCGAGTATTTTTGCCAGGTAGGTCATCCTTTCTTCCGGCGTGAATTCGGGCGTCAGTCGCGGAAATGGATCGCTCGGCGTGTTGCCGTTGCTTGTGCGTATCTCAAAATGCAGATGAGCTGCGCCACCGGAGGCATCTCCGGTATTCCCGACGTAGCCGATGAGGTCTCCACGTGCGAGCGTTTGGCCTGCGGCGATGCCCTCTGCGACGCGGTCAAGGTGGTAATAGATGAAACGCTCGCCTCCAGGATTGGCGGTGTAAATGGCGTTGCCCTCACCCGCACCGTAATCGACGCGGGTGACGACTGCGACCGTGGGACTTACGATGGGCGTGCCTTTTGGAGCCATGATGTCCTCGCCTTCGTGGGTGCGGCCGCTGACCCGCAGTTCGCCGTAGTTGTGCAACATCTGCACTGGCCCGAAGAGTACCGGCATGGGTAAGTTCTGCACCGCCACCGTACCGAGCGCGTCGATTTTTTGCTGCGACTCATAATTTTGTCTGCGCCAATCCGAATATCTTGAATAATCCGACGTCGTCGCTTGGGCCGATGCAAGCAGCGGTGCAAATACAAATGCGAAAACCAAAACAGGCGCAGCTAAGCGGGATATTTTTTTCATCATACTCCTGTAGACGGCGCGGCGCGCTAAGCATTTCACTCACCCTTCATGAACCTCAGACGCGTGCGAGCATTTGAAAATCACTGAACATTCTCTCAGCTGTTGCCCTGCCGCCGGCACCCGGACCCTCCGCTACCTTTACCCCGTTGATGCAGATGCAATTGTTGACGCCGGCGGGGAACCACGAAGTATCTTCGAAGCTGAGGAAACCTGCCTGTATACGCTCTTTGTTCAAGACCACGGCACATCGTGCCCTCTCTTTGTAAGGCTCTACCTGTACATCATCGGGAGTGACTCTTTTTTCATACAGACCGGAATGATTCGCGAGTATCGCCGTTTTGTACGCGACATCCTTGAGTTCGTTCTGAAAAACTTCCTGCAGATTCCGGGGCCCCGGGTCGGTAAAACCGCGGCTTACTACATCATGGAATATGTCGTCCTCTCCGCGTTTTTGAGACAACGCACCGGACACATAGTTAAGGGTCCCGTTTATTACCGCCCTGATTTCCATAATTGCGCCCCGGTAATCGCTGACGGCGGGAAGGATACCGGAATTGCCGCCGACGGTTGCCGAGTATCGTATCCGCTCTTTGAACTTCTGAACGAGCTCGAAGTGGTGCGCCAAGACAGCCTTCTCACAGGTCACGATGCGCGCCCCGGCCTTAAAAGATCCGACATAATAGTGCAGCATCTCGCTTCCGTCGCCCCGGCTTGGAACGGAAATAAACACTACCGAGGCGTCGTCTACGTACTTGGCGAAATTGTCGTTGGTATCTATGTGAGAACCTTTCGAATAGACACCTGAACTCCGTATGACGAAATCCGCCGGAATATTGTTCTCAGCGAGAACTTTCTCTACTTCTCCGCCCACGTTCCCGCTCCCTATCAGAATTATTTTCATGCTCCCGGATACTACAGTCCGACTACACCGAACGTTTTGCCGATATGGACCACGACGTCATCGCCACTCCTTTGCGACGTCCCACTTGATTTTCATCATCGAGCCGAGCGCGAGAATGACGAGTACGAATTTCGCGATGCCACCGATGACCGGGATGAGTCCGAGGAGTGTATACAAGAAAACGCCGAGCAGAATGGTTTGCCAGGCGACCAGGTATTCGGCGGGTTTGAAGAGCCACTTGTGGACCACGCTTCCCAAGATGACGGCGGCCAAAGGTCCAGTCACGAGTAAGAGCGCGACGAATCCGACAAGCCCCAGTATTCCGAGCGGGACACCGATGAGAGTAACGAGTAGCATAATTGATACGACTGGCAGCACGATGAGCACAACGAGTCCGCGACCCATCTCGAGAAGCGGCTGCGCGAGGGAGTTCTGAACCAGCATCTCTGCATAGCGGCGGAAGAAGAGTCCGAACGCCAGCGCAAAAACGAGCAAAGAAAGGAATTTCCCTAGGAAGAGAATCGAGAGAATCGCGATGATGCCCTTGCCGGACACCGCCGGCATCGCGGATTTTTGCGGTTCATAGGTCGTCTTGCCCTTGACGACTGCACCCGCTTCTATCGTCGCCTCCGACTGTGCGGAGTAGTTGAGGTCGCCGTCGATGACCGCATCCTTGCCGAGAGTGAGCTTCTGACCTTTGAATGACACGTTGCCGCGTACATGTGAATTGATGAAGACCTCGCCGCCTGCGAGTTGCATACCACCACCGATAGGTGCGTCTACACGGAGCGAGCCGCCCGCCCACAACACGTCACCGCCGACTCCGGCGCCGGAAACAGTGGTCTGACCGCCCCCTACCACCACATCGTTCCCGATTTTGCCGCTCAATATAATATTGCCGCCGCCGATGCGCACGTCGTCGCCAATCTCCGCGGTAACGGTGATAGAGCCGCCGCCCGCGAGGAGATCCCCCGAGACCGGGCCGTTGACGAGAATATTCCCGCCGCCTAAGACGAGGTCGCCGCTGACCTTACCTCCGCTCGCGATGTTACCTCCCGCGAGATACAGGTCGCCCTGCACCGTTTCCGAAGCGGAGAACGAGGGCGATTCGCCTATGCGCAACTCGGCCGCAAACGCTACGAGAGGAATAATAAGTGCACTGACGAGTAATGTAGCTCCCGAAATCGCGAGAGATTTGTTCATATACCGCTACTATACACCCCGCCTTTTGCTTCGCCAGCCGGACGTCTGCTATGGCTCCCGTACTTCCAATGGGTAAAGGTCGTATGCGATGACTTCGTACGGATGTGTGCGCTTGAGCGCGGCTATCACGTCGTCAACAAGCTCAGGACTTACTCGGCACTCCACCCGCTCTTCTTCCACTTCCGTGAGCTTCCCTATTTCACCGGTATGCGGATGCGCTCCCGACTCCGGCTTGAAACGGCCGACTCCCCGTGAACTGAAACTGGCGAACGAATAGTTGCCGTACCTGCCCGCGCCGGCTTTGCCGATAGCCTCGCGGACGGCGTCCCCGTGCGAGAGCGGGACGGTAAAGACGAGTTTGTACATCTTGGCCATATTTTTAGTGCTCAAGGAATAAGACGGTTGCAACCGGCGGCAACACGGCGGCAATTTGCAGGGCCAGCACTTTCAGCGCCTCTTTCAGGTTACGCGACAACCACTTGATAGCGAAGAAGACTATCATCAGCGCCTCCAAGACCAGCCAGAGCTGAAAAAGATGCGCGGGCGTGCCCTCATCCGCGTCCGGAGTAGGAGGGGAAATACCGTACGTAGCAATGTAAATAAGGATGAACGCCAGCATGCCGAGCGACAGCGCAATCGGTATCCACGCAGCCGGCCTCTTTAGTAGCAAAGTCATATGTCTGATTATACGACAAGGGCGTATATTGGTCAGTCTTCGTTTACCGGATAACTTCAGATAAACTTATGCAACTCTTTCGTGAAATACGGCTTCATCATTACTTCTACCTCCCTGAAGACTTCTTCTCCGTTTTTTCCTTCAGCGTCAATTATCGCATCGGCATATTGACGCGTGGGAAACACAAACTGCTCGTACATGGGTTTATTGACTCCTGTTTCATACTGATCATCTTTGAAATGAGCACGCCGTTCCCACCGACGCTCGTGACCCGCCTCCAGCCATATCTTTTTATCAAGCAAGTCCCGTACGCGCCGGTCATACAAAATATAAAATCCCTCAACCAACATAATCGGGCGTGGCCGGACTTCAATCGGGATCATGATTCTCGTCTCGCCGAAGCTTGGGTTGTAGCTTCGATTTTTTGTCAATCTCATAATTGAACGGCCTGCTTTCAGATCTTTTAAATCTTGGACCAGTTTGCCGAAGTCAATCGTTTCGGGGTGATCCCAGTTATCACGGCCAAGAAGCTTCGGAACGTCTTCAACCTTTTTCATGTAATCATCCAGTTCGATAAACCCGTATGCATCAGGGTCACTGGCCATCAGTTTTGAAGTAAGTGTCGACTTACCTGCACCTGAGCCCCCGGCTATGCCGATTAGTACGATTCTCTTCATAGGCTTCACCGATCCGTGAAAGATGTCATTTGTTATGCAGAGTTCGCAATGCCCTTGTTCTTGTCGCATTTTCTATGTGACGTATTGCTTCTTCTACATCCGCACATTTATGCATTCTGACTTTTCGTCGCTCATCCAGATAGGCATCATTCAATTTGTCCGCCCACCCACCTGTACTTTCGATCAAAACTACCGGAACAAGATTCATATACGACACCGCTATCTCGATCAGTGTCCCTACACCGCCCCCGATAACAATTACTCCATCGCACGAATTGGCCAACACTACTTCACGTCCGCCTCCGCCCGAATTATCCGTATACACCCACGCGCTTACATACTCCATTCCCTCAAAGGAAGTTCTTCCACGCCCTAACGCAATCGCAAGAGTGGTCCCATTGTCCTCGGCGGCTGCTTTAGCGGCAAGAGTCGAGAGGGAGACCGGCTGCAGCTCCGGCCCGAAAACAAGGACGTGGCCGCGTTCTGCTATGCGTTTCCCCACATCTCGTGCCACACTGTCGGCTCCGTCGGCTTTATCCGGCCCCGCCGAGCCGATTACTCCTATTTGTAATTTCCTGATCATATTATCTTTTGTAAAGTAATAAAAGTAACTCTACGTACGCTCAGCCTCTAGCAACTTTAACCTTCCGGCAAGATACTTCTCCACCGAGGTAGATTTGTCCAGAGCAACCTCATCGAATATTCCAAGCTGGCCGACAGTTATCGATCCCACATTCATGTCCCGGATATCTTCGTACAACCTTATCGAGGTTTCCATCTGCAGTCGGGAAAACTCTTTCCATACCTCATCCGTCATCCGCCAGGCGGAGGTGTGATAATCGCCGATGTATAATGAGCGCGTTGTACCGACAAGATCCGGATGAAAATTGTCTAAATTAAACGCATGCAACACATCAAGCAGTTCTTCGGTCTTGATTTCCGGAGATACTATTTGGGAAACCTTATGCAAAAGTTCCCCCTCGTCGAAATCAAGTTGAAGTGTGTACAATTCTCTTCGTAAATGCGTGTCATCCCTGTTTGTTTCGAGATACCTTTGCAGACTTTCTCTAACATGCTCAATTTGTGCACGATGAGTTGATGCGCCTTGGAAGAGTGCCGCCCCGCTTCCCGGAATAGCCAAAAAATTCTTCAGTTCGAATGCTTCAATATCTGTTGCCGGATTGACTTGGTAACCGGCAAAGACGGGTAAGCTCTTGTCCGGGACGACAAAGGTGTCCTCCGGCTTGTTAGTAACAACAACCCCAATGGCGCATACTTTTATACCCGCATCGGTCAGATAAGGGATCGCTCTGGCGAACGTCCAGCCGGATGTGAGCATGTCGTCGAGTAAAACCACTTCTTTATTCGCAAACTGTTTCGCTAGCTGGTCACGCTGCACGTCCATCGGACTTCCTTTCCCTACGATCGGTGTCGGTCCAAATGTCGAATTGATAGGATTAAAACGAGCCCTGGCAACGGAAAAAATCGGGCTGCCTAGCTTCTCAACCTCCTCCTTGTACGAGTGATAGTCCATAAAAATGGATCCCCTAAGTCCGATGTTCTTAGTGACCTCAGAAGCGAGCGCGATACTATCTTTGTGAATGATCTCAAAATCCGGATAAGTCGCGGATAGGTTGTCGAGCGTATCTCTAATCGCTCGTTCCACAGCGACATTCGGCAAAACTAATCCGCGAAACTCCGAAAGTGCGCCGCGCACCTGATCAAGGTAGATCAACTTATTCGGTTTACCCTCGAGTGCCGATTCAATCATAAGAAACAATCAAGCCGTGATTCGAAGTTCCTGGATATTTCCCACTTAGCTTGCAAAGCCGAAGTATACTCCAAGTTTCACCTATTTGGGAGTTCCCCGGAAACTTCTGTGCCCATAACATTAAACGACCCCGGATTTTCGGACTCGCCCGTAGGTTACGAACGAAGGTACGACGCGGGAGTCCCTATTTCCGGGCCTTTATAAAAAGGCGGTTTTTCAGAAAGATGTGCTTGCCACGTACTTCCTGAGAGATCGGTACCGGTTGTGCCGACGTGAACCCTGCGGCCCCCAGCATTTCGTACAGCTTCTCCTCAGTCGGTGCGATATGTTGTATGCGCGCGTGGTAATCCTTGATGGTACCGTCGGGCATCGTTTTGAAAGCAAGCATGAGGTGTTGCTGCTTGATAAAATCCCCCATCTCCTCCGAGCCGATGCCGATATCCATATGCACGAGCCCCGGCTTGACGATGACTTCCGGGAAATTCAGATCTTGTACCAATCGTTTTTGCGTATTGATATCAAAAAGGAAGAGTCCGTCCGGCTTAAGCGCGTCATGGATTTTCTTGAGAACGACCTCCCAGTCCTCCGGGCGCTGCAGATGATTCATCGTATCGAGATTCATGGTCACGACGTCGCACTGCTGCGGAAATTCTGTCGTGACCGCATCCCCTTCGGCATATTTTATTTTTACGGGTATGCCTCCGGCATCCTTCTCCCGGGCCGCTTCTATCTGCCCTTTCGAAAGATCGAGGCCATACAGCTCTGAATCAGAAGACACCGCCTGAGAAAGCTGGCGGAGATACGAGCCCGTGCCGCAGCACACGTCAAGAAATCTGTGCTTTTCGGCAAAATTCAATTCGGTCGCGAGAAGTTGCTTGTGCACCGGAAAGATAATCTCAGCCATATCGGCCCCCATTGCATCTTCGTACACTTCGGAAATATCGTTGTAGTCGTTGACACCCCAGGATTCGCTCGCTTTCAGAACTTCCGGAGAAATTTGGGAAAAATCACTCCCCTTAGGAAGCTCTCTATGCGATTCGACCGGCCTGATATCACCATCATCCATAGCGACAATCAACTACCTCGCAGCAAGCTGACGAGGTATGTCGTCATGCTGGGGTATCAAACAAGGTCGACTGGCCTTGGTGTAACTTTGT
>MFKY01000053.1 GCA_001781175.1 Candidatus Kaiserbacteria bacterium RIFCSPHIGHO2_01_FULL_55_37 | reverse complement strand
AGAGTTTTTTTGCACGTTCGATGGCGAGCAATTCTATTTCGTCAATGAATTCCTGTCCTCCGTAGTATCGCTTTCTGGCGTACCCTTCGGAGTATTTGTTGGTGAGGATACTGCCCATCGCCTCCATCACCGCAGGCGATGTGTAATTTTCGGATGGAATAAGCTCGAGTCCGTCGGCCTGACGTTCCCATTCGCCGGCAATCGCTTTATATATCTTCGGGTCCTGTTTTTTTATGCGCTTGTAGAGATCCATGATGATGAAATGAAAAGAATAATGATATGCCGGGTAACTAAATCATAGGCGCTTTAGATACGACCGATTGTATCGTTTCTTCAATATTCCGCCAGACCTCTTCGAGCGGCTTGTCGGCATCAATAATGAAGAAGTGGGGATATTCAACGACGTGTTTTCTGTATCCCTCGCGCACGCGCTCGTGGAAAGCAAGCTGCTCGTTGTCGAAACGGTTTGGCTCTTCGGGGCGTGCGTGCGCGCGGGCGAGGCCGACTTCGGGCGTTACGTCGAGAAATATCGTCGCATCGGGGACGCAGCCCTTGTTGATGGTCTTGGACACCGTAAAAAGAAAATCCCGGTACTCGGGTTTCTCCCGGCCGTATACCTGGTAGACCATCGTGGAGAGCTCGAAGCGGTCGCAGACTACCGTCTTGCCGGCGGCAAGCGCGGGCTCGATGACATCGGCAATGAGCTGCGCGCGCGCGGCGAGAAACAGCAACAGCTCCGTCGCGGTGTCAATTCCCTGGGCCTCTTTAGAAAGCACGAGCTCCCGGATTTTTTCTCCGATAGGACTCCCTCCGGGGTAGCGGGTGAACACCGCGTCGGGAAGTGTCGCCCGCAGACGTTCCATCAGTACTGATTTGCCCGAGCCTTCGCCGCCCTCGAAAACGATGAACTTACCGCGACTCATGCGGGCATTGTACTACGCGCGGGGGATTGCTTGACAAGTATATGATAAGAGGTATAAGTAAAATATGAAAGAAAGACGCCACACTCACAACACCAATTCGACCTGGCAAAAGCGAGCGCTTCTTAGCGGTATGTATTTCATTACCGCAAAGATTCTATCTAACCGCGGCTTTTGTAGGAGCTAAAGCAGAAAACCTAGAAAATCCCCGGCTGGATAGAAAAGCCGGGGGTTTTTCATTCAGCGAGGTCTTTCAGATCTCTGACATACACGGAGGGGCCATGCGCCTTACGGAATCGTTCTCTCGTGCGGTGCGATGGTGGGGAACCCTTGCGCTTATCGCAGTCGTCTTCAGGACGATGCAACAAATCGGAGCCAAGGACCTCGTTGGAGTACACCAGGATTCGTTGTCGGTCCTCCTTGCGGTCGATGCGCTCATCGTCGTCCTTTTTACACCGCTCGTCGTCGTAGACGTCTTGCGCAAGCTACGTGCAGGGCGCCGCCTATGGCATCCCGGTCACGGCGTCGGGCGAAATCTGCTCAAATGGATGGCCTTTGACGTGCTCGCCTCGCTCATGTTTTACGAGGCACTCAGGGTCGGTGAGTTCTCGGTCGTTGGTCCGCTGCGCCAAACTGGTACAGTTGCTGCCTTCGTCATAAGCTACTACTGGGCGAAAGAGAAAAAAATTGGCAGCAAAAACTGGCGGGTTCGATTGTGGTAGTGGCCGGCGCCCTTCTGATACAGGGTTTCGACTACACTGCGGCGGATCTGTACTCCTCACTACTCGCACTCGGAGCCGCGACCGTCTTTGCGGTGGTGGGCAGGTTCGAGCGCTACGGCATCAACCCCATCAACGGGGCGGGGATGATTCCGAGCGCGTTCGCGTATGCGTGCGGAGTACTCGCCACGGTCGGCGTTGCGTGCATATTGTACGCAAAGACCGGCACCATCTACACCGCAGTGCCGATAATCGAGCATATCCTCACGGTGCCGCACCTGGTGCTGTTCGTGGCCGTCGCAGGTGTCGCTGCCAACTGGTTGAACATGGCGGCGCTCGTCGACGGAGAAATAGTCGAGGTCTCCGCAATGTTGCGGCTCGGAGTTCTTGCCACGATGTTCTCCGGCTGGTGGTTCTTCGGCGAGGACATCAGTGACCGGCTACACGGCGGAGCGGTGCTCTTTGCCGGCGTGTTGCTCGTCACTCTCCCGCTACGGCGTGCCGCAAAAAAATAGCGTTGTTCTTTTCCTTGCCCCCGCCGACTTCGTCGAGCGGGGGCATTTTTATGCAAACTGCCTGCCGATCATATTTTCCGCGACACATGCGCGCATCGTGCTACGGCAAAGGACCTAGACATTAGCCACTTGACAAATCCCAGACTCGCAGTACCATCCAAATATGAAAAAGGGAACCACAACCGCCAAAAAAATGACCCTCTCCGCGTCGCAGGGGTTCGTCGCTATTGCATACAGCAATTGCGCGATTCTTCCTTTCAGCCGCGGATTCTCTAGGACTTAAGGCAAAAACAAAAACTCCTAAAAAACCCTCGGCTGGATAGAAAAGCCGAGGGTTTTTCATTCAGCGAGGTCTTTCTGATCTCTGACACACAAGGAAAGGTGACTGCATGTCTGTCCAAAAAAGCGGATTCGGTGACTATGGTGCACGCGCAAAAGCGTATGCGGATGGGCGACTCAAATATCCCAACTGGATATTCGAGAGGCTCATGGACAAGATCGCGGAAGTTGAAAAACTCGCCGGAGATACAAGTGGGGAAGAGGGTTTTCTAGGTGCCAGCGTTCTTGATGTCGCTTGCGGTACCGGAATCGGGACACGGCAGCTTTGGGATTACCAGTTGCTTGGGTTTGGTGTCGATCAAGACCCACGGATGATCAAGATTGCACTCAAAACGCAGGTCAACATGTCGGGCATACTCTCAGGGTTTACGGCGGTGCCGCCTTACATGGTCGCATCTGTTTCGGATATCCCGTCCGAGCCGCGAGTGCATGCCATCACGACGTTCGGTGGTCTCTACTGGTTCCACAAAGTCCCCGGTTCAATGGGCAGTATCTGGAACAAGCTGAGCAGGGGTGGCGTATTCATGGCAGCAGATGAGCATCATCTCTATCATGAGAGGAAGTACGCCAACATCAAGCGCCGCTACATTGAAGGAGAAGTGCCGGCGCCGGACAAGAGCTTCTTTCCGGCGAAGGTGCTCGAGCATCACGGCTTCAACGATATCGATACCCACGAGCGTGACCTTCAGAAGACTCTTTCTGCGGGTCGGGCCTACAAGTATCTTCTATCGGCGAGCTGGATTAATCTCGTCCCGTCAAAGCGCATCCCTGCACTCTACAAGGAACTGCGTGCACTTGTTCAAAGTGAGAAGGACGCTACCGGGCGGGTGCAGTGGAGGTTTCGATTCACTGCGACGTTCGGAACGAAAGGACCGCGTGGCGGGCTGTAACATGTCAACTCAAACAAAAAGGAGCGCATCATGACTGAGAAAAATGAACTGAAATCGTGGCGAGAAATACTCGCAGATTGCGTGCCGATCCCGGAAGACGTCAGAAAACAGATGGATAAGGCAATCGCAAAATGTGGAGACCGGTTCGAAGGAGATGACTTCTTCGTACCTTCCGCTGGAGGGAAGCTCAAAGATTGTCTTTGGCTCGCCTACTCTCAAGCGAAGGAAATCCAGGAACCGGTTTTCGTAATATGGAACGGATTGAAAACGGTATTCATCCCGTACGAAGATCCGAAATACGCCCTCACATACTTCCTGCAAAAATGGACGGAGGGATGGACCGACAAGCAAATGGACGATAAGCCTCTCTTCCAGTGAGATAAGTTCCTTCTGAACATCAGCTGATGATCCCCGGACTTCGGTCCGGGGGTTTTCTTGTGACTATGCAAACTGCCTGCCGATAATGTTGTCGGGACTCGCTTTGTTGAACAGCTTCTCGCTGTCTTTGAGCAGGTACACGTTTTCAATGCCCGCTTCAATGATTGCATTCCAGCAGGGCTGACACGCCCACCAGTGGCCCCAGAGGTAGAGGTCGGCTCCGATGGTTTCGTGGCCGTTCTTTAGGGCGTCGGCTATGGCGCGCGGCTCCCCGTGATTTTTCGGACTGCACCCTTCGCACAGTTCGTAGCCGTGGCCGGTGGGTATGCCGCGCCTCACGCGCTCGCATCCGTGCAACTTGTGGTAGTCACTCCCGTTCGCTCCGCGCCCGATAATCTCGCCGTCTTTCACTACGATGGAAGCGTTGGGCATCGCCTCGTCGAGCGAGTGTGTGCGAGCCCAGTCATGGGCCTCTTGCATGAAGGGGTTATGCGCGTCAACGTACTTGATGATGCGGCCGGTGGGGAGGTAGGGGTACTCGATGGACATGAGGCAAATGTAGCATGTCGCGCGTGTCCTTGCCGCAGGTATATCGGTAAACCGATATAGCGTCTTCGTTCGCCGATCATGAGAGCGAGCTCTCGCGATTCGGCTCGCTAGCCGCTATAATGAATCTCCTTATGACCCGCTTCGATGAGATGTATCAAGACATGTTGAAGCGCATTATGGGCGAAGGTGTGCGAGAGAAAAATCAGCGCACCGGACACGAGACGATAGCCCTGCCCGGAATGCACTTCTCTATAGATATCGAAAAGGAGGGATTCCCGCTCCTCACGCTCCGCAAAATCCCGGTCAAGATGTTCGTCGCCGAGCAGATATGGTTCATATCGGGTGCGCGAAAGCCCGCGGATTTCCTGCGCGACTTCACGAAGATTTGGGACAGCTTTACGAATCCGGCGGATGTCGTCACGGTTGCGTACGGCTATCGCTGGCGCAAACACTTCGGCCGCGACCAACTCGGGCTTCTCGTGGACCTGCTCAAAAAAGACGCGAGCTCGCGCCACGGGGTCATCGTCACGTGGGACCCGGCACAGGACGGGCTCGGAGGGATAAAAAAGGCGAACGTTCCGTGCCCGTACTCGTTTACGGTCAACATCATCGGCGGGCGCCTGCATCTCCACAACATGGTGCGCTCCAACGACATGGTGCTCGGATTTCCGTCGGATGTCGCGGGTTTCGCCCTTCTGCAATGCATCCTCGCGCAGAAGCTCGGAGTCGGAGTCGGTGTGTATTCCCACTCCATCTCGAATGCGCACGTATATGACAATCAGCTCGAAGCGGTGCAAGAGCTTTTGCGCCGCACAAATGACCATCCTCCGATACGGGTAATTCTGCCTAAGAATACCTACGACCGCTCGGAGAAGAAAGATAAGAAGCTGGTGGATGAAATAGTGAATCCCATCGCCGCACAATACAATCCCTTGGCCGCAATTACAGGAATGCAAATCGTGCTATAAATACAGACCATGGCAATACTGACCAAAGACGAGATACTGGCGCGCGTAAAGAAGGGCAACATCGAGTTCAAGCCGGGGCTCGACCGTTTCCAGCTTCAAATGCATGCGGTG
>MFKY01000052.1 GCA_001781175.1 Candidatus Kaiserbacteria bacterium RIFCSPHIGHO2_01_FULL_55_37 | reverse complement strand
GCCGCGTCCTTCATCGCCTTCTTCAGTCAAGGCATCCACCACACGCCCTTACTCAGAACTCCCGCTAGGAATTCTAAGAACCGCGTATTGCGCGCATCCCCTACAAGAGGGACGCACGACTTTGTTTTCTTGCCGCTTTTTTGAAAAGGAACGGCATCCTTTTTTGCTTTGTGTTTTTACAACCATGCTTTACAGCAAGGTATTCCTGCATCACGCACCGGAGACTTTAACCGGTACGCAATGTTGTTGATTCGCACAAACCCTACTCGGGTCTGCGCTTTTTTCTTTCTTTTTCTCGCTCTTCAGTTTTCAACGATCTTATCCTGCTTCGCTAAAGCTACGCAGGACACGCGTATACGTCCACGAAAAAAGCCGCTTGATAGCGGCCCGAGTCGCAGAGCTTTTCAGCCCGGCTACTTGTGCCACTTCGTGAAGCTTTTAAGCGATAACATATACGTCGAGAGAGTATATGCGAGGCGGTCAGCCGTGTCAAATTTTGCCGTGGATAGCGGGTGGACAACCCGTCGATGGGTTCTCAGCACGGATTGATAAGTCTCTATTTCTTTGCTTTCTTGAGTATTTCAGCCGCTTTTGTGAGGTCGCCCGGAGCGTTTACCTGTATCCAGTCGCTCGTGAAAACGGGCTCTAGGCGCACGCCGAGTGCCTTTGCGGCAGCAACCACGGTCTGCGGCAATCCGTACTCAAGACTGCCTTCCTGTTTTGGTACGCGCGGCTGAGAGAAAAGCCGCGTATCAAGCGCGAACATATTAGTGCTCGCAAGCCCCGGCTCCACTCCGAGGTCGCCCTCGATGATGGCGGCTATATTTGCATTATCGTCGAGCTCCACACTTCCCGCCCGGTGCATTTCGGGCATCTGCTGGACCAGGAGTTTCCACGAGCTCGACTCTTCGGCGCATTTTTTGAGGTCCTCTGAATCGAAAATATCATCGCCATTCAGAACGAGAAACCTGTCTTTCAGAACATCTTGCGCCGCCCACAAGGCGCCCGCGGTCCCGTTGAGGTCGCCCTGATCCACGTAGGTAAGCGCGCGGCCGCGATATGAACCTTTGTACCGGGTTTTAATAACATCAGAGAGATGCCCTGTGATCAACACGACCTCTTGTATTTCTTCGGGGAGAGCATCGAGCTTGTGTTCAATCAACGTCCTGCCGTCCACCACGAGCATCGGTTTCGGTACGGCCGTCGTCAACTCTTCCATGCGCGTGCCGCGGCCCGCCGCGAGAATAACTGCTTGCATGAGTACCATTGTACCAAACGCGAAACCACCCGCCGGGAGGTTGGGCGACGGAGACGTGTGCGAAAGTCTCGACGTCGTCCGGCCTTCCGGCGGGTGGTTGAAAACAGTCCAGCTAGTCCCGATGATGCGCAATCTCAGAACGAATCCGTTCTATCGTGCGGGAAGCAGCTTCTTTGCCGCCCAACCCGAATGCGAGACCGAATGCGAGCGAGAGAGCGATGACGAACCCGGTGAAAAGCGTCTGGATGAACGTGCTCGCGACCTGGAGCTGGTCGAGCGCCGCCATGATGGCGAATATCCAGATAGCCCACTTGGCGACCGCGCCGGCGAGATTCGCCGCATGCGCTCCCGCAGCCCGTGCGGAACCGCTGACCAATCCCCGTACAATCTCAGCAACAACGGCACCGAGAATCAGGATGAGGACCGCCACGATGACCTGCGGCAAGTAGCCCAATACCACCTGCTGCAAGAAGATGGTGACACGGTTGAGTCCAAGGATATCGAGCGATGCGACCAGGAAGACCAATATCATGAACCACATGACGAGCGTCCCGAGGAAGCGTCCGATATCAAGCGTGAAACCGGCTTCTTTTGCGGCGTCATTGAGACCCGCCGCCTTGAGTGCGTCGTCGATGCGAAGTACCTTCACTACCTCAACCACTATGCGATAAAGAATGACGCCGACTATCCAGCCGATTACGAAAACGATGATTGCCGCGAGAATCGCAGGCAAGTATTGTGCGACGGTGAACCACAGGCCCGTAAACGAGCTCTGTATCACATCCGCCGATTGCGCAACTATCATAAACAATATGAAGATTATTACTAATGTTTATAAAGGATATTCGACCCCTGTATGCAAGTAATGATAGCATCCACGAAGTTTTGTGAAGCGCACTCATGAAGCCCGTGGGGATTACCCACCTTGGCTCCCCACAGGCGAGAAAGACGGAAAATGGCCTATTTTAGGTCTTTTCTACAAAAGCCGGGCTTTATCAAGCAGCACAAGGTGCGGAAAGTCGAGAGTATCCCGCATAAGCCGGTCCTGAATGGTGAGGCGGTACCGGAATTCCGGTCCCGAAAAAGCGGCATACCGTATCTCGCGCCCGAACTGTCTTTCGAGAGCCCGGATAGCTGTTTCCAAGCGTCCCTCGTTCAAACCGTCAGCCGCGACGAGGATATCGGCAGGCCGCGACGGGTCCCCCATGAATGACCCCGAAAGCACCACAACGATAAACCGTCCCGCGCCCTTGAGACCCTTCAGGATGCTGGAGTACTGAACCGGGGAAACTTCATGCACAAACTTTGAGAGCGCGGCGGAGTGCTTGAACGCGGGGTCAATCATCCAAGCCTCCTCTTTTTGCTTTCCCTCTATCGCACGATTAGTGCCGTTGCCGAGCGTAATTTTGAATTTACCGAGTTTCAGTATTCCCAATTTCTCAAGCGCTTTTACCTCTTTCTGTGCCGCGTACAACGACAGGCCCGCACGTTTTGCGGCAAGCGGCGCCGTGAAGACCCCGGACTGGTCGAGGAAAAAGGCGCGGAGAACCTTGGCCCGGTTCGTATTACCCATGAAAGTCCCCAAGAAGTCCTCTGTCATAGAGGCTCATTATCCCCGTACAGAGACATCAGTCAACTTCGGGAAAAGCCGGCTATTTTGCACCCTCGGCTATGGCCCCGACGGTGGCGAGTGCCTGGTGCAGGGCCCGCACATCGTGCGTACGTATGTAGTCGGCACCCTGCGTAGCTGCGAACAGTTCCGCCGCAAGTGTGCGACTCTGTATGTCGCAATCATCCGACTTCTGGAAGTTCCGGAGGAACGACTTGCGCGAAACCGATACCATCACCGGCAGGCCGAAATGCTTTTTCAATTCCGCGATATGTGAGAAGACCGCGAACGAGGGCTCGGGGTTGCTTGCAAGAAATAAACCCATGCCGGGGTCGACGACAAGCCGCTCGCGCGTAATGCCCGCCGCTTCGAGTGCAGGCAATCGTTGTTCAAAGAATGAATATATGGAATCAAAAACTTCCTGCACAGATTTCTCCTGCCTGACCGCCTTATCAACACCGGAAATACAGTGCATCACAACGAGCTTTGCGTCCGAACGGGCAAGTTCCGGATACAAGGATTCGTCCGGGAATCCTTTGATGTCGTTGAGATATGCAACGCCCTTTGAGAGGGCCCAGCGCTGCACCGCGGGCTTAGTCGCGTCAACCGATACGGCACAATCAAGCTCGGCAAGGACCGGCTCCATGCGCGCTATCTCCTCTTGCGCTGAAACGGGCGCGGAGTTCACATTGCTCGATGCGCCGCTCAATTCGACGACGTCCGCCCCATCTGCAAGGAGCTTTTTTGCGTGTTCTCTTGCGGCGTCCGTTTCGAGATACTGTCCGCCGTCGGAAAATGAGTCAGCGGTAATGTTGACGATGCCGACAATTTTTGGTTGCTGTGTCGCCATAGAGTGAAGATTTTAGCACAGTACGGGCTTTTTGAGCTTTGCAGGCGGCTCTGCTAGTATGCCGTATGGATTACATTCACATTGACGACCTCAGAGTCTCCGGGAACCACGGGGTCGGAGAGGAGGAGCGCGCGAAGCCCCAGGAGTTCCTCATCTCGGTCCGGCTCGGTGCAGACACGAGAAAGGCTGCAGGAAGCGGACAACTTGAAGACACGATTGACTATCACGACACGCTGAAACTCATCGAACACGTATTTGAGAATACGAGTCATAGTCTCCTCGAGACGCTCGCCGAACATATCGCCGCAGAGATATTGCAGGACAAGCGCGTGAGTTCCGTTGAGCTCACCATCAAAAAGACGGGCGTGTGGCGCAACGGTATCCCCGGCGTCACGATACTTCGGGAACAGGTCCGATGACGGATAGCCTGTCCGGCGGGAGTCCATCCAGAAGTTGAGAAACGGTTTTGCCCGTCACCGGGTCCAGAAGCTCCGGCGTGATGTCGCAGAGCGGCTTCAGCACAAAATCCCGCTCACGCAGGCCCGCGTGCGGAAGGGTTAATTCGGGCGTATCAGTAATTCCGCTGCCATACAAAAGAAGGTCGATGTCTATCGAGCGCGGCGCATTGTGCTTATGCTCCCCCATTTCTTTCTCTATCGCTTTTATTTTCCTGAGAACATCGGCCGCGGAGAGTTCTGTGGTTGCTTCGCAGACTGCATTGAAGAAGTCCGGCTGGTCCGTGACATACATCGGCCTGGTTTCGTACGTCGGTGAAACTTTCGTAACGGTAATTTCGGGCGCGAGCGCTGCGAGCGCTCTTTTAATGTTCCCCGCCCTGTCCCCAAGATTAGAGCCGAGTCCGAGGTATATCGTGGTCACCCCGCATACTAGCGTGGACTTTTGCTCTCTGCTAGAGTGCTCTCGGAAAGGCAGGCGGCATTGAGCCGCAACGGAGATCGCCATGGCGACACCTCGTCAAAATGCCCTCATGTTGCTTTGGTTGTTCACACATGCGACTGTGAATTTACCAAACGGATGGGTGTTCAAAGATCCCGACGATATCGGGCTGTCCGAATCCTCCCTTATCGCAGGCCCAAAAGACGAGGGAGGCAGAGACAGGGAGCAGACGAGAAAAAATATCTTATACTTCGCTGAAAGACACGGCTGGAAACCAAAAGACGCCCCTGCTCCCGATGTCGTAATCACAGAGAACACGACGTATGGGCAGGTGCTCGACTATTACTTCTCGTCAGGCTAATGGTCTGACGACGCGGGAACGCAAAAGCCCGGCTTCTCGCCGGGCTTTTTGTTTGGAACGAAACTAAAATTACTTGAGCGTGACTTGTCACGCATATTTGCCTGCTGGCAAATTGCGCGACCCCGCCTCGGCGGCCTTTGCCGCCTCCGGCCGAAAGTTACTTCAACGTAACTTTCCCTCCCACTGCTTCGATTTTTGTCTTCCACGCTTCCGCGTCTTCCTTCTTCACATCGGCCTTCATCATGACCGGTGCGCCTTCAACCATGGTCTTCGCTTCCGAGAGACCGAGGCCCAAGACCTCTTTCACGATCTTGATGACCGCGATTTTCTGTTCACCGAACGAAGTGAGTTCGACGTTGAATTCAGACTTCTCCTCAGCCGCAGGACCGGCTGCAGGACCTGCTACGGCGACTGCCGCGGCGGATACTCCCCACTTCTCTTCGATGGCTTTGACGAGCTGGTTCAGCTCGAGCACTGTCATCTTTTCGACTGCTTCGATGATTTGTTCTTGTGTCATATGTTTGTTGATAACTTTTAATTAATCACCCCGGTAGCAAAGCAAAGCTTGCTACGGGGCAAGCGGTGGTTATGCCGACTTTGTCTCAGCCACCTTACTAAGCACCACTGCAAATCTTTGCCTTGGACTATTGACGACCTGCGCGAACATCGCACGGAGTGTCTGCAGCGGAGGAATCGTCGCGATTTCCTGCATCTTCGGACCGTCCATGAGCTTGCCCTCGAAGATGCCTCCGAGGATAGAAAGCTTGTCGGCGAATTTCTTGCCGAATTCGTGTACGAGACGCGCCGCGACGGTGGCATCAGTGCCCCCGCCATACGCGACGGCGACTTCGCCCTCGAGCGGCAATTCTTCGTGTGCATGCCCTAGCTGTTCCAAGGCACGGCGAATGAGCGTCTTTTTCGCGACAAAATACGAGACGCCGTCCGCGCGAAGAGCGCGGCGCATCGCCGACTCATCAGACACGGAGAATTTCGTAAAGTGCACGAATACAGACGACGCGCCGGTCTTGAACGCTTCGGCGAGTTTGTCGACTATCACACCCTTCTCTGCTTTTGTTTTTGCCATCTTAGATTTTGTTACGAGCAAAGCGAGTTGCTAAATCTTAGACCCCGTGAGATGGCAAAGCCTATCTCTCTGGGGCTGTTCGACCAAACAAGGTTGAGGAGTTCGAGCCCATTAGAGACGCTACGCGCTCTAACGGGCCGTGCCTCGGCAGGCGTCTTATGACTTGAACCCTTCGACGATGCTCAGGGACCCGCTTTCTCTGGCCTTGTGCGCTGCATAGTACAGGGTTTAAGCCACGCGTCAAATTGACATATATGTCAAATATGCTATGGTTTCGGGCGGGAAGGCGTCGAACAAGTGGCAGGAGCTCCTCAGTTGTGACAACCATAATTGAGAGGCAATCGCTATGATTCCTGATACACCGGCAAGCGAAGTGATTAAATACTGCAAGAGGCGTTACGGGCACAGTGCGCTTTTCCAAAGTGTGATGCTCGACTCCGTCGAGAATCTACTTCAAGGAAAACGCGCTCCGTTCCTCGAAAAGCCGGATTGCAGAGACCTCGCAGAAGAGGTCTTATGGATTTGCTTCACCAAGAAAGCAGTCCTCGCTTCGCCACTACAACGGTGATGGGAAAGACGTCAAATAGTTCATCATTTTGCGCCGGTGTCCCAGAAGGGATCCCGGCGTAAACACTATTCCACGGGAGAAAACAGGATGAGCCGTTGTCTGAAATGGCGGGAACGGTTCGTCGGGCCACCCCGCGAACCGCCGCCGAAAGCTCTTGATGCTCTTGAAACGACACTCGTTCAAAAGTATTCGAGTGGTCGTTATATAGAAAATGTCGGCCTACGGGCGACGAGACTTGTCGTAGCCGCAGCGCTGGCCGGCAGACTCGAGACCACGAAAATGTATCTGAGTTTCCTCATTGTTCCCAATCGGAACATCTTGCGACAAGCGTTCGAGGAAACAGGGTTCGTTCTCTGGGACCCGAACAGAAAACGTAAAATCAAAATCTGAGCGAGCCCCGCGCTCTGCAAGAAACGTCAGGACCTTCGGGCCCTGGCGTTTTTACTTTAACTGCTCGAGCATCTGCGCTGCGGCAGCGGCCTGCTGCTCTTGCGCACTTTGCCCCGACGCATATTTTTGTACCGCAAATGTCACCCCAAAGCTTATCGATATCAGCAGTGTAAAGCCGAAGAAGAAACGTGCAAAAGAGTCGATTGGCGACTGAGCCATAGTCCCCCAATTATATACCCTTGAACTATACGCAAGAGCCCCGCCGAAGGCGGGGCTCAATGAAAACACGTTAATAAAGATTACGGATGCGAATTTACGTACGCTCGCGTCAATGCACCGAAGAATCCTACCGAGGGAGAGATGCCTGCGGCTTTCTGGAGCTTGATGAGCGCTGCGCGCGTGAGTCCGCCAAATCTGCTTGTCTCGTTGCCCGGCGAGCCTGCACCGCCTGATGCGATGACATAGCCGTGGGTGTTGAGGTAGACCTGGAGCGCCTTTACATCAGCCCCTGTCGAGCCGATGGTAAGATTGCGGATAAAGCTCACACCGGCAGCCGGTGCTGTCCCACCCTGCAACGCTTGCAGCTGTGCCATAAGAGAGGCAAGCAGTGCTTGAAGCGAGGCGATGGTCGGAGTCGCGGGAGTAGCCGGAGTTGCAGGCGTCGCCGGTGTTGCGGGAGTTGTTGTGGACGCGGGTGTTGCCGGAGTTGCCGGTGTGGCAGGGGTTGCCGACGTCGAGCTGCCGCCGCCTCCCCCACCTCCGCCGCCCGAAGAGGACCCGCCGCCTCCAGTTGTTTTCACACAAAGCGCCGGATTCGGAGTGATGGTAATCGTCTGAGTTTGTGTCGCCGTGTACTCAATAGTAGACTCCGTGTCGGTACAGACATTCGCCGTGAGGTCGGTCGTTGTACTCTTATCGAGTCTCTTTTGTTCGGAAGATGTGATTCTTATCGACGAGCCCGACAGGAGCGCGAAGCTGAAGTCGTTGGCATTCACCGTGATGGATTCAATGGTCGCCGTCGAACCCTGGATGTTGAGCGACATGCCGCCCACGCTGATGACCGTAGAGGTCGTCAGGCTGACGTCGTCGTACGCCGCCATCGCGAGCGCTGGGACGAGGAGCGCGACCGCAGATCCGATTGCAATTAGTTTTCTCATGTCATGCGGATGTTAGCTGGTAATTGAGCAATCCGCATTAGCTATTTGCAGAGCCCGGCCTCAACGACAAGTGCATTGGCGGCACCACTAACGTAAATTCTGTAGTTGGCTCCTGCGGGACCTTTCATCTGAATACATGCACCGACATCCGTGCCCCCACTGGAAGCGAGCCAGAGAGTAGTGGTCGCCGTCCCGTCCACCAACACGTCGGCAGTTCCATGCTGCGGAGTTGTCGAGCCTACCGTGAGGAATCGACTTACTGTAGTAGTGGCCAATGTCGAGGTGGCTGAAACGGAGAGTGTGCTTCCTGTCGAGATGGCACCCGCGGAGGTCGTGGTTGCATTACCACCTACCCACAACGCATCTGCAACGGAGACCGCTCCGGTTGTGGAGGCATTGGCGAGTGATGAGAGGCCGCTCACGCTGATAGTACTTTGTGTCGAGAAGGCTCCTGCGGCTGTCGTGGTC
>MFKY01000051.1 GCA_001781175.1 Candidatus Kaiserbacteria bacterium RIFCSPHIGHO2_01_FULL_55_37 | reverse complement strand
ATTTTTGCAATGTCCAGCAAGTCGTTGATCAATCCGAGCATTTTCGAGGAGTTATCTTTCATCATGTTTAAATATAAACTCCTGCGATCCTCCGCCTTTAATTCCGGACTAAGCAACTCGCCAGAAAGATCTCTTATAGCCCCGAGTGGAGCGCGCAGATCGTGGACCATCATTGATATGAAGTCCTGGCGAATTCGCTCGATTTCCTTTTGATGCGTGATGTCATGCAGCAAAACTATTGCCCCGAGCGGCAGCTGCCCGCCAGGAGATTGCACCGGAGCCACTCCCACAACATAAAAGCGGTCGGCAATCACAACATCTTCTGCATGAGCAGTCTCTCTGCTGAAAATGCTTTTTTGAAGAGCTGATTTTAGATCTAGATTTTTCTCTAAGGCACTTGCGCACCTCGCGAGAATCAGCGAGTCATCGTCCGTGCCAAAAATTGAGCGCGACGATTTGTTGGCGAGTCGTACGACAAGAGAAGAATCAACCATGATAATGCCGTCACTCATGCTCTCGACCATGGAGTCGAGGTAATTTAACGACTCTCGCAGAGCTCGTTCGCGCTCAAGAGTCGATATGTACTGTGAAAGCGTCCCTAAAATCCCCGTCGCAACAACAGATAGAAGCGGATAGAAAAGATCGAGCGTGAAAAAGTTCGACATGCTGAACGCGACGATAGATACATATGCGATGACTATCACTGCAAGAATTATGATTAGCGCGAGAAGGCGGCGAGCATGTACTATTGCAGTTGTCGTGATGAAAGATAAGAGAACGATGGCGGCGACTGTTGCCGCGCGGCTTTCGCGGAATTGTCTTCCGGCAAGCAGCGAATCAACGATATTCGCCTGAATTTCAATCCCGCTCATAAATCCGTACGGCGTGCGATTGAAGTTCTGCAGATCGCTCGCCGTGACTCCGACGAGTATGACTTTGTTTCTAAATCCTTCGATGGGCGTTGCGCCGGAATAGACATCGACGAACGGCACTGATTTATAAGAGCCGTTCTGGCCACGATACGCGATGCGAGTTATGTTGCTGTCTCTTGAAAGAGGTATTGTCTCGAGTTTTTGCGCGTACGCGGACACTACATATGCAAAGCTTGGCTCATTACTTTTCCAAACCTCAGCCCTGCGTATGACGCCATCACTTTCTGGAAGTATGTCCGAAAATCCCTCCGTGGTGTGAATTGCAAAAGTCGAGATGGGCCCTTCTTTCTCGCGCGTACCTGAAATAGAAGGAAGCACTACGGGGAAAGGCGCGTCCTCAAGCGCCCGCGCGAGGGCCGCATCGTCTTCCGCGCCCAAGCGAGACGGCTCTCGGAACCCGACGTCAATGCCCACAACATCCGGCGAGTCGAGCCGCCCCAGAAATGCCGCGAAAATCTCGCGAGGCCACGGCCATTGTCCTATTTTATTTAAACTTGCATCATCTATTTTTACGAGAATAATCCGCTCGGAGGGAGCAACATCCGGAAGAAAATTATCCAAAATGCGGGCTCGAAAACCGGGAAAAAAATCAGCAATGAACAAAAGCGAAAGCAAAAGCGACACTCCCAGCCAAACATATACATGTCGCCACTCCAGCTCGAAGATGGTTTGCATGGACATTTTTACTTGCACGCGCTCGTGCAAGCGACTTTATCAGTCTTCGGCTCCCGCCGATCCCCCTCGTGAGTCCGAGGATTTATCATCTTTCGATCCGCTTTCGTCTTTCTTTTTTTCCTCGTCATCGCCGCTATTGTTTTGCGCGGCAGGAGTAATCTGGTTTTGCGGCGGCGGAGCGGCAGGCGCACTCTGGCCGGAATTCCCGCTCGATTGGCTAGAGCTCTGATTGGATTGCGTCGTGTTCTCGTTCTTTTGCTGCTGCGAAGCGGGCGCGACTTCAATTTGCTTCTTTTCGTCTTTCTTCTTTTCGTCTTTCTTCTTTTTAATCTCTTCCTTTTCCGATTGATCAGCTGGAACTAGTGCTCCCGAACTTTCGCTGTGATTCGTCTTCAGATTGTCTGATGATTTCCCGGATTCCATCGACTGCGGCTGCGGCAAGTCGCCAACTGGCCTCTCGGATTTTTTCTGCTCTACCAATTCCGCCGGAGTCTTTGGCTGATCTTCTTTTGGCCGCTCTTTCTTTTCTTCTTCGATCTCCTTAAGCACCTGCTCAACCTGCGCTTTCGCAGGCGGCGGCACCTGCTTGACTACTGTCTCCAGAATAGATGTGTGCTGTTCTGTCGCTTTATCCACCTGCTCCGCCACCGTCGTTGTCCCAGTGCGCAAATTCTTCGCAACAAAGGACACCTCTGAGCCAAAATTCTCATAAACCCGATACGCCTGTCCTTTTCTGTCCAAAGATTCGCGCGGCTCTTTCTCTCCTTTTTTCTCTACGTCTTTGGCGTCCTTCTCTATGTCTTTCGCATATTCTTTTGCAGCTTTGTCATATGCAGCAGCAGCTCGATTAGGATCAGCAACAACCATCTCGGCAATGGTCGAGAGCTGACTGTTGATTGATCTCTCGCGCGCCTCGTCAACTGTCACCGCCATTCCGGGAAGAAGTTTATCTTCGACAGTTTCAAGAGTTTCGATAGTGCGCAGCGAGCGTGTGAGCGAATCACTGTGCCTCTCAAGAAGCTCGGGACTGCCCTCTGAAACATTGTTCAGAGTTTGTGTCATACGATCATAAAGCCGCAGCGCTTCATAAGTATCAATAGAATCTCCTTTAACAGCGCTCTTCTGCGCATTCTCAAGAAAGCGTTTCTGCGCACGTAGGCCTTCCTTAAATCCTTTTTCAGGATCGCGCTTGGCAAGCTGCTCTACAGCTTCAATGTGGCCCTGCTCGGAAATCGCAATCGTTTTCGTTACAAACGGGCGCGCTTCTTCAGGAATCGTCGAAAGAATATTTTTTAGAACGTCAATGTGAGCAAGAGTTGCGTTGGCGACGACACTGCGAGTCTCCGCCGTCTTCGACTCGCTATTTTCAAGAAGCGCCATGCTGACGAGATCTTCATACGTGTCGAGAGAATCTCCTACAGAGCTGCCTTCTCCCTCTCGCGCTTCAGAGAGACGCTCGGCGGCCTGTCCGAGAAGCCGCTGCGCTTTCGCATCCGGATTCCTTTCCGCCATCGCCGCAAGAGCTTCAGTCAGTCGCTCAACCGGATAAAAGACACTGTCAGGTCCAACGCCAGCTTCAGGAAGCGGGAGATTCTGCAGCTCTAAAAGAATCTCGGATGCTTGTACGGCTTGCTCGACGCTTTCCTGCTTTTTTATTTTCTCTACAAATTCATCTTCCCCGATGACTTCAGAGGCGCTCGTTACGGCGCCCGTCTCATCCTCGCCGATGCGTATTCTCTCCCCGGCGATGACATCTGCCTGCGTAAATTTATCAGTTGTTGTTGCCTGCTGCGGATCCCTTGCAACAGAAACTATGTCGCTTAGAACGGTCACGGAGACACCGCTCTCATCCGCACTCATTTCAAATGAAGTACCGCGAACCGATGAGACGACTCCCGCGGAACGGACCTCATAATAGTCGCCCGTATCAAGAACGCGATCTACGCGGCTCCACATAGTGCCCGCAAGAAGCGAGAGACGCGAGCGATTCCCAGTGCTGTCCAATTCGTCAACAGTAACGCTCGTATCGCCCTCAAGAGTTGTTATTGTGCCGTTTGGATATACAAGAACGGCGCTCCCAGAATCCGCAGTTCTAACAGAACTTCCCGAATCTAACTTGACCGTTCCTTTCACGGCCTGCTCGACAGAGGATCCTCCGGGCGTCAAAAAAACATTAGGTGACAAAACATAGAGCACGGATGCGACGTTCGGATTCCGCGGCGGATAATCTTTGCGAAATTCGAGTGCGACCGCGCTGACAATAGAAAGCGCGAAAACTGCCACTGCAATCAAAACTGTAAATGCAATGATGCTGGTCGGGAATTTTCGTTGAATTGGCATGTATTACTAGATATTAATTATGGCTCTTAAAATACTCGGAAATGATTTTTACGATATCTGCTACGCTGTAATTTGTCTTAACAAAATAGCCGGCAGTTTGATGCTGAACAGTGCTCGCGATTGTTTTCATATCGTCCATATTCGTGAGCATATACACCGGAACTGTCGCTCCCCACGAACCCGAAGCACGAAGCTTTTCCAAGGCTTCCACGCCGCCTACTTTCGGCATCAGAATGTCCAGGATGATGAGATCGGGGCGCTTCTCCTTTGCAAGGACAAGCGTTTGTTCGCCGTCGGCAGCTTCGATCACGCCAAATCCGGCGTCGGACAATTTATTAGAGATTAGTGTGCGAAAAACCGCGTCGTCGTCAGCGACCATTACAGTTTTCCTCTCGCCTCCCCCTGCCAAAGGCGATTGAACTTGCGTTGCCGCTGCGTCTTCAGGTGTCATAAATCTTAGAATGAATAAACGCACTCATGCGGATCCGCGCATCCTCATCCATCTTGAGGCCCCCATAAAGGTTCTTCGGAACCTGTGTTGGCTCCTCGGCTCGGAAATGCGATAGCAAGCTCTCGCATTTCTCTCGCTCTACGTCGCCAATAAAAACATAGCCCCATGCGTGCATCGTATCACGCAAATATGCGTCAATACGCGTAATCCACATTATTGGTGCGCGGTGAAGGGAACGGTCACGCGTAATTTTCTGCTGAAAATTCGCGCGACCCCGCCTCGGCGCCTTCGCGCCTCCGGCTTTCGATCCCTGCTCCCAATGCAAAAGCGCATCCAAAAGTGCGCCTTGCATTGTGTGCGCGGTGAAGGGATCGAACCCTCGGCCTACCCCACGTCAAGGGGTCGCTCTACCACTGAGCTAACCGCGCCTACTTTGCTCCGGCTTATGCCGGAGCTACGAAGGGCAACGTTAGTGAGAAGTCCTCACTGCCTTGCCCGTCCGTAGCTCATGCGCAAGCTTGAGCGCAGGCGGGAGCTAACCGCGCGTTGTTAAAAGATACCCCAATTCCCCTCACGCTGTCCAATAAATAGATAAATTATTTTATCTGCACATTTTTAATCGGCTCTTTCTCGTCGTCATCCACAATTTCTTCCTCCAAATCAATTTCTTCCTCTTCAGGAATGAAACCGCCTGCTTGAATGCT
>MFKY01000050.1 GCA_001781175.1 Candidatus Kaiserbacteria bacterium RIFCSPHIGHO2_01_FULL_55_37 | reverse complement strand
TACACAAAGTTACACCAAGGCCAGTCGACCTTGTTTGATACCCCAGCATGACGACATACCTCGTCAGCTTGCTGCGAGGTAGTTGATTGGAAACATGAATATTCGGCGAAAATCACTTATCGTCGCGATGCTCGCTCTTTTCGTATCGCTCAATCTCTACCTTTTCGCGCACACGCTCTTGAAGAGTGTCATCGCGTCGAAGTTTGCCGTAGCCGACAGTTGCGACGAGAAGTCCGCCCCGTCTTCTCCTAAGGAAAATCCGAACAGAATGCTCTTCGTCGGTTGCGGAGGATTTCTCGATTAGTATTCTTCGCCTGTCGCGCAGTGCGCATGCTAGTATCTACCCGTTATGGTTTCAGGAGTTGTCGAACGTAAAGACTTTCGGACGATCGCCGATGCGACGCTGTCAGAATTTTTCACGCACGCGCCCCGTGACGCGGGCAACTATTGTCTGCGCATGACGTCGGGTACGACCGACGGCCTCCCGCTCTTCCTCGTGTGGGACAATCAGTTCACCGCCCATGGATTGTTCGCAGGCGCTGACAGGCTTTTGATATGCACCGGGTCGCTCGCGGCCCGCTTAGGCAATGCGCTTCTCTTGCGCAACGGCATGGGGGCAAAGAAAGCGCGCGTACTGTGCGCGGATATCCAGGACATGACACCGGAATTCAGCGCATTGATGGACGACTTCAAACCCACCGAACTGTACGGGTTCTCTTCTTTTGTCCGTCGTGCCGCAGCGTTCTTCTCGCCCGAGACCGGTGCCGGCGTGCGAGCGCTCCTTTTCGCTAGCGAACCCGTATCTCCCGCGCTTCGAAATGTGTTCAAATCCGTTTTCCCAAACGCCCCGCTGCGGCTCGTCTACCATACGAACGAGACGGGAGCGCTCTCAAAGCCGCCGTGCGGCCACTTACCGCTTGATTCGTACCATGTACTCGACGGGGTCAGTGTCGTCATAGACGACCCCGATGAGACCGGCGCGGGCGATATTCTGGTGAGCAAACGCATCTCTCCGAGTATCGTCGTCGAAAAATACCGCATTGGCGATATCGGGCGGCTTCACCATGACCCTTGTCCGTGCGGTGAGACATCGTCGCTGCAGTTACTGGGGCGGCGCGGGTATGATTACGTCAGGATAGCCGGCGCTATCCTTCTGCAAAAAGAATTCGAGCGCGCGGCGGAGGCGCTCAATGATCTCTTCGATGACTACCGCGCGGAAGCATCGTCTCAGGTGACGGATAGCGCCGTCGTTGGGGACATCGTGCTCCGCGTGCATCGAAAAGACGGGATGTGGAGCGATGCGCTCGCGCGAGAAATAGCCCGGCGATTCTCCGCGGAGCTCTTTCTGACGCCGACCAAAACATTGGACGACCTGGTGCGGGCGGGGGCATTCTCACCGCTCATCGTGGAGCGCGCTCCCGAACCGTTCAAGGTCAAGCTGAAGGAATTGAAACTTACTCAACGTACAGACTGACCATGTCCGACACGGTGAACGGGATGAGCGGATTGATAACGCGTGTCCGCGATGCGCGCGAGCCTGCATCCATACTCGGGACCTCGTTTGATACTGGCCGGCTCGCGCAGTACGCCGCATGTGCGGAGACGATACGTCTTGTGCTCGCGCTGCCGGAAATCGGCGCTTTCGCGCAGGCCGAGCTTTCCGAAAAGTCCGCCTTTCGGGCACTGTCCTGTTGCATCGTCGGAAAAGAGGAGACGATTATCGTGAGCAAGACCTCCTTCCTTACGACACCTGTCATCCGGTGCCGTACGGAGGTACCCGCATCTACGTATGGTGGAGCGTAACGACCCCGCTGCGCTCGGCGAGCGCATGTTCGTTGTCATGGAACCTTTCCTTTGAACGGAGGCACGCAAGAAGGCCTGACGTTGCTACGGTTCGTTGTGGAGAGTTTCAAAAAATTTCATTCCCTTTTCCACTTCGGCGACGGCATCGGGATTGTCGGCAAGCGATGAAAATGCGGTGAATGGTTGTTGTGAAAGGGGAACGTCGTTCGGGGGGAACATCTGTAGCCTCTGTTCCGTTGCGGAAGTGTTGCCGGCAAGTAGGAGGCTCGGGAAGCCACTTCGTACGAAGAAAAGGTACGGCGCGGCGAGATCGACCGGAACTCTTTTTTGCAGGAGGCTGAGATTTATTTTCTCTACCTGCGCCATTCTGTCTATTGTATGATCGAAGCCGGCGCTGCGGTCTCTTGTCTGCAGAGAGAGCGAGGCGATAGACAGAGCCATCTCCGGCGGCAGAGCTTGCTGTGCGGCTATTTTTTGCGCCAAGGCAAGATATTCGATCGCGTCACTCTCGTGTATGAGAGTGGATGACGCCAGTTTGCGCTCCAACGCGCCTAACGTCTTCGCATCAGACGTCGGCGAGAGAGAGCTGAGGGGAGTTTGGTATGCAAACATACGTACCGCTCTCACAGCCAAGAAACGCCCCACATCTTCCGCGATTTCCGGACATTTATAATAAGAGAACGGGTATGTCGGAACGTACGCGACATTGCGGTCGTAGAAATATTTATAGAAAGGCGTACTTCTATATGTATCTGTCTTCAACAGTCGGATATCTCCCACATGGATGGTGCCTTTTTCTGATAGCACAAAGAAGAGCCCGGTAGAGGCGCTGTCTTTTATGCACACACTGCTGCCTAATGTGACCATCGGATTATCATGCGACGGTATCTCTACACCCGAGTTTTCGATAATGCCGCGAACGCGTGATGCGAGAGCAACAGCGTCCGAAGAAGGTGGAGAATATGATACGGTCGGGAGCTGCGCGAAGGCCTCATCTTCAGTATTGCATCTCGCTGTTTTTCCGCGGATGCATCGCGCGCGTCGCTCGATGAGCGATTGCGTCTGTGTCATCGCCGCGTACAGGTCGTCGAGAGCTTTTAGCGAGTTTTCTCTGGAAATAATCTCCTGTTCCGTCGCGTATGGTCGTACGGAGACGGGCACCGCTTGCTCAAACGCTTTTTTAAAAGTAATCAAGTCCCGCTTATATTGGTTGGCGGATCGTGCGAGTGTACTCGCATAGTTGTCCGCATCCGTATCTCTGCCGCTCACAAGGAAGGTAAGGCGGGCTTGTTCGGCCTCAGCAAGTGCCGTGAGAAAAGAAAGCGGATACAACGCCGAGGAGACGAAAGCGTTGTCGCTTGAAGACTCTTGTATCGCAGCGAGGCTCGCAGCGGTATCGGCGAGCTGCGAGAGCGCGTCGGTCAGCTTGCGCGGGTCGGTGCCGGCGAGCGAAAGAAAAGGTGAGCGTTCGGTAAGAATTTTGAGGTATGCGAGCGAGAGAACGCGGTATTTAATTTCGTTACGGAGAGCAGAGGACGTCGCAATACTGCCGCCATGCACGGTATAGGATGTGCCCTCTACCACGACGATCTCTTCGCTCTCTATCTTTTGCAATCGCTCGGCAAAAAATAATGCGGCCTGGTCATTGCGGTCGTTCGGGGCGAGGTAGGTGGCACCCCACCACAGGGACAAAAACACCGTCACCAAAAGAACGGCGACAACAACAACCTTCTTCCGCTCCCCTCTAATAGATGCCTCCACAGCTTACAAAGTAGATATCTCTCGTAACGTTGGCTGGTGCTGGGCATACGGGCGCGAGCGCCGCGGTCGGATCACTGAGGGAGAGCCCTCTCAAAGCACCGCCCGGTATGGCTTTTTTGTATAGAAACGTAAGTGATGTGCCTATCAAAAATCCGACGAGCAGAAGCGTCAAAAAATGGGAATACACAAAAAACTTTTGCCTCGGAAGCATCACATAAAGGGTATCACGACTGGCTCTGTATCACTACTTTTTGTGGATAAACCTGCGCGGTAGAGGTCAGGCGATCGGGTGGGTTATCATCCGGCGGTTCTTTTGGTTGGAGGCGGAACTGGCAAGCGGTACGCACTGGAGCGGCTCAAACCTCCCTTCACGCTCGCCGTCGGCGTAGGTGAAGGAGGGTCCTATGCGCAACGAGAGCGCAACGGAGCGCGCGAGTGCCGGAAGCTCGGTATCCGGCGCATCCACATGAAGCACGGCCCGGTAATGAACGCCGGAGGGCGTATCGGTTTGGTGCAGATGCAGTTCGAACCGCTCCAGCGCGGGATTAAGCTCCGTCAGCACCCGCTCGACCTCATCCGCCCGCAGGACGCCGCCGGGGACTTTTATAAAGTCACTTTCCGCACGGCCGACGATAGTAAAAGTCGGCTGTGAGTGCCGTTTGCACGAGGTTTCTACTATGCGTCCTATGTCGCCCGTACGGTACCGTATAAGAGGGAAGGCTGCGGATTCCGGATACGAAGTGAGAAGCAGTTCACCCTCCGAACCCGCCTTAAGCGGGAGTGGAGCAAGTGTTTCGGGATTGACGATGTCCATATGAATATTTTCTTTCAAGTGGTAAACAGTTTTTTCATTTACCGCGAGCGGGCGGCACGGTATGCCCATGGGAGAGGCGTCTACTTCAGTCATGCCCCAGCTGGCATATATGGCCGCGGCGGGGAATATCTCCTGCAATCTCCGAATGAGGGAGTTTGATATCTGTTCGCTGGCCAATTCAACATACTGCACGCGCTTACTCGCGCCGAGCGCCTGAAGATACTCGGCGATTTGCGCTGCGAGAAACACCGGTACGTACATGCCGTCAACTCCCGCGGCGGCCGCAAGGCGAAGCGATGCGTGCAGATTGTTCGGGTCGAGCGTAACTACGCGCGCGGGCCGCTCGCGCTGTTGCAACATGAACTGTACCCGATGCGGCGGGTGGATACCGGAAAGGAAGGGCCCTTTCATGGCATACCACTCCGCGCGGTACTCGTATCCGGCGACGACGCCCCGCGGTGAGAACAGAGGTGGCTTGCCGCCAGTCCCGGAGGACGCTGAAAAGAAATCGACCGAAGAGAGCGGACAAAATATACGCTCAAGAGGAGATCGTGCTTCTAGATCCTCTCTGGAAATGCGGGGAAGTGCGTGCCACTCCTCCCACGTGCGTATTGAGGGAAGCGCGCTTTCGCCCCTCATGCCGTAGCGGTCGCGGTAGAAAGACGGGGCGTGCGGCATCGTTGCCGCAGTGACGATATGGGCCAGTGTCGGAAGGTTCGTCATAAGATCTTTTCTAAGATTTGTTTACCGCAAGCGCACGTACCACCCGCACGAAGAGAAAAGGGTATTTCCAGGTCGGTAATCGGAAGGGGAAGTTCTTTGTCGATGGTGAGGTATGAATCCGACCCGCGGGTATCTATGCGGACACCGTCGCTCAGGTGAAAGCACGCTTGCACTCCCGCATCCGCGTGAGCGCATTGCTCTGCAATGACGACGCCCGGAAAAAGATGCACTTCCTGATGTATCCGCACGCCCGCGCGCGAAAGAGTGGGCGGCGTACCCCACGACTCTTCCGGCGTGCGCACGATAAACAAGTTCTTCGGGAGCGGGATAGCTCTGTCGGAGAGATGGGTCGCAAATGCTCCGCAGTCCTCTCCGGATGTAATGATAGTATCTATCCCCATCGCGGCGATGGCAGCGGCACCGACCGGCATATTTTGGGGACTGCCGATAAAGAGGGGCGCACCCACCGCTTTGCATACGTCGTGCAGCAACACTTCCAGCTGCCAAAAGAGCGGCAGGCGTGTCATCACTATGCGGGCTGCGCGCTCGCGGAGAAACCGCTCGCACGAACTCCACTGCCACGAGATGGGGAGAGGGAACGCGAGCATGGCTTCATCGGTCGGATCGAACGAGCTTGGCACGACGTTGCACCGCATTGACGGGATAGCGCCCTGAACACTTTTTAGTCGTTTGAGAAATGTGGTTTGCATAGAGAACTTCAGGACGAGCCTCCACGTAAGTATAGGCGAACAAAAAACACTTTCAATCAATCCAACGCGTCAGACAGCAAGGAGGTTTGAGTAGGGCTTTATCGTTAAGGGATAAGTGCCCAGACGCTTCCCAAAAAACACCGCCGAGAAAGTAGGGTAAAATGAGTCCAATGCGATACGCATGGGATTTCATGTTTGCGGCAGTTGTCGTCGCGCCGCTTTTCTCATACACAGACACCTACCCTTCAATCGCCAGTGCGCTAGAACTCGACGACAGTGGCGCTTACACGCGCGTCACCAAAGTGCAGCTCGACGCGTTCCTCTCCGGACAAACCGCCGGTGCAGCAGAAGCGGGTTCGACCTCTTCGACAAGCACTGATTCGACTACAGATGCCACAAGCATCCCGTCGCAAGTAACGCCATGAAATATGGGACACTAAAAATACTCATAATCGTAGCGCTTTCCGCAGCCGCACTGTTGGCGGCGGGAACCGCGTATGCCGATACGCAAAATTTCACGTCCGGCGGGACATTCACGGTGCCGGCATACGAGACACTCACGGTGACGGTCAACGGCGCGGGCGGCGGCGGCGGCGGCGCGGCGGGCGTGTACTCATACACATGCGGTAAATCTACGTGTTATGCGGGAGTTGCCGGCGTTTCCAACGGCGGTACCGGTGGCGGTAGCTCCTTCAACACTACCGTCGTGGGGAACGCCGGCGGCGGCGGCGTGAAAGCGCCGGGCACCACTTCTGCGGGCGGCGCAGGAAGCAGCGGCACTGCATCCGGCGGCGACACCAATACGACGGGTGGAGGAGCGGGCGGCGGCTCCGGGCCGAACAATTGCAATGGGTACGGCAGTGTCACGCTAGGCACCGCAGGCGCGGGCGGCGCGGGCGGTCAGGCGGTCAAGACCTACTCTCCCGGCGGGCTCACCATCGGCGCGGGTATTACCGTCACGGTCGGCTCCGGCGCGGGCGGCGGCACTGGCGGCACAGGGTCCGAAGAGTTCGGAGGAGGCTATTGCAACGGCAATACCGGCGGCACGGGCACCGCCGGAAACGTCTCCGTCACCTGGACACCCGACACCACCGCTCCCACGCCAAACCCCGCCACTTTCTCCTCGGCTCCCGCACCCGCCTCCGCGAGCTCCGTCTCCATGACCTCCACGACGGGAAGCGATTCAGCGGGCAACGGTGTCAATTACCTCCTCACTTTCTCCGCCTGCGGTGCGAATGGGGGAACGGGCGGCACATCGAGCAGCTGGCAGGCCTCGGCCTCGTACACCGACTCCGGCCTCCAGCCCAACAAGTGCTACGGATACACCATTCAAATGAAGGACAATAGCGCGAACACCGGCACCGCTTCCTCGCAGAACACGACGTATACCAACGCCAACGTTCCTTCCGCCCCCACACTCTCCGGTGCCTCATACACCACGATGG
>MFKY01000049.1 GCA_001781175.1 Candidatus Kaiserbacteria bacterium RIFCSPHIGHO2_01_FULL_55_37 | reverse complement strand
AGAGGGAAGTATTAAGATTGCGGTGCAGATAAACGGCAAGACGCGCGGGGAAGCCGAGGTTGCAAGCAATGCCGGTAAGGAAACGGTTGAAAAAGCGGCGCGTGAGGCGGTTGCGGCTCGTTTGGACGGTAAGCAAATTTTGCGCACTATCGTTGTCCCTGAAAGGCTCGTAAATTTTGTCGTTCAGGAATGAACCTCTGGTATTGTTTACTGTTTCAGCACGCGCGTAGCGCCGTCCTTGTCCTCAATGATATATCCCGCCGCTTCTACCTGTATGCGAAGCTCGTCGGCCCGCGCCCAGTTCTTCGTCCGGCGGGCTTCGCCACGCTCTTTAAGGAATGCCCGTATGTTCTCCGGAAGGTCGCTTTCGGATACTTCGATCTGCATATAATTCGCAGCAAATTTGCGGGCCGCTTCATCCGGCTCCTCAAGCCGGAGGCCGAGTACTTTGTCCATTTCGAAAAGGGTTGCGAGGAGCTCCGCGGGGGAGAGGGAGGTGTCTTTCGTCATTTCCCACAGAACGGAAAGAGCGCCAGGGGTATCAAGGTCATCGTTGACTTTTCGCATAAATTGCATGAACCAATGTTTTGAAATACCGCCCGGTGCGACGTCTTTGCAGGAAAGACGCAGTGCAAGTAATTTGCCCAGAGCCGTCTGCGCGGCACCGAGCGCCTCCCAAGTAAAATTAGAATTACTTCGGTAATGCGCACCGAGCAAGAGGTACCGCAAGGCGAGCGGGTGAAAGCCACGTTCGACAATGTCCGACAAGTACACGACGTTGCCCTCCGACTTTGCTATCTTTGCGCCCTCGAGTTGCAAATGAGCGCGATGCATCCAGAAGCGCGCGAGTGGCCTCTTGCCCGTGGCGGATTCGGATTGCGCTATTTCGTTGTTGTGATGTACCGGAATGTGCTCCATACCGCCCGTATGGATGTCTATTTGTGTACCGAGCGTCGCGCGTATCATCGCGGAACACTCGATGTGCCAGCCGGGGAAGCCGAGGCCCCAGGGGCTATCCCAGCCGAGTTTCTTGTCAGTTTTCCACAGCAAAAAATCTGTCGGGCTACGTTTGTCCTTAGAGGCGGTGACTCGTGCACCTTCTCTCTGGCCCTCGAGATTGATATTGCCGAGCTTGCCGTACTCCGGAAAGCGCGAAGTGTCGAAGTAGACACCCGCGCCCGCCTTGTATGCGTAACCCTTTTCCTCGAGTGCCTGTATCATCGCGATTTGCGCGGGAATAAAGTCGCTCGCACGGGGGAATGTTATTTTGTCGGCCTCGATATTGAGCGCGCGAATGTCCTCCAGAAAGAGGTTCGCATACTTCTCGCCCAAGATACGCATATTGGGAAGCGTGAGCGCGAGCCCATCGCGCTTGAGGCCGGTCGTCATTTTGTCGTCGCCTTCGTCGCCGTCCGAGGTGAGGTGTCCGAAGTCCGTAAAGTTGATGACTTGCTTTACCGGCAGAGAATTGACTTCCAGAGTCCGGCGCAAGATATCCGTAAAAATAAACATGGAGAGGTTGCCGATGTGCTGGCGGCCGTAGACGGTGGGGCCGCAGTTGTACATGCGCACCTCCTTCGCGCGCGGAGCGGGTACGAAGCGCTGTTTCTCGCCTCCGAGCGTGTTGTAGAAATAGAGCGGCAGAAAAGACTGTCTTCTTTCCTTAAACAAAGACTTAAACCACATGTCGTACATTCTACAGGCTACCGGCTACTAGCTACAAGGTATTTTAAAGCCATTTCCTATGCTTGAAGTAGAGTAGCATCCCTGCACCTATAGTGAGAACCGCCCCGAGAATTATCCAGAAATCGTAGGGCAGTCCGATAATCGGATTGGAAATCGCATCTATGTCGAAAATAGCCACGAAGAGCGCCAACGGGAACGTGAGAAGTGCCATGATGGTCAGAATACGCATCGTTTCGTTCTGTTTGGTCGTGAGGAGAGAGTTGTTGGTCTCGCGCAATTCATGCAGCGACTCTGTGGCGCGCATGATGTGATTGTGCACGCGGTAATACTCGTCGGAAAGCGTGCGCAGATACGGAGAGAAAGCGGTCCCGAAGAATTGCGGACCGCCCGCCTCGAAGTCGCGGAGGACATCGCGGTGCGGCTCAATGCGCTGCCGCAGGTTGAGCAGGTCGCGCGCGCTGCGTGAAATATTGGTGACCATTGCCACCTCGTGGCCGGAGAAAATGCGGTCCTCGATGACATCAAGGGCGTGTCGTACGTAATCCACCTCATGCTCGACCGCGCCGTACAAATTTTTGAGCATGTAGAAGAGCATGAACCCCGCATGGTCGCCCAGGTTGCTCTTGTCCAAGAGGGTATTGACCTCGAATACCTTCGAGAATTTGTGCAGCGGGTCAATGGTGTCGTAATGGGTGGTGATGATGTAATTGTGCCCGACGATAAAGTCGATTTCCTGTTCGGGCGTCTTGTGGCTGTGCCGGAGCGCGGGGAAGTGGAGAACGAGATAGGCGTACGTGGGATAAAACTCGACGCGGGGTTTCGTCGTCGGCAGCAGCAGCTCCTCCGCGACGAGCGGTGCAATCTCGAATTGGTCCATTACGTCCTGCACTTCGTCGCGGCTCGGGGACTCGAGGTCTACCCAGATAAGCCCGTTATGTTCATAGCGGGTATGCATGTATGGGTAAGTATCCCCGAAGAACAACAAGTTGTCTACGGGGCAGGCAGGCATCAGGTACAAAGTGGGAAGTGGGGAGTGCCGAACAACAAGCGGATGTTATACCCCATGAGATAATCACGCCTGTGCGACACACCGGACTCGGATTTTATTATCTCACGGGGTATAATCTTCCGATGTTCGATGAAAAGAAAAGCGCGACGGTTACTTTCACTACCGCAGTAATCGGTGGGATTTGTCTCATGGTCGCATCTTTTGCGGGCGGCTTCTTTGTCGCGGGCACGGTCTGGGGCTCGCAGAAGGCGGCGTCACTTTCCACAGGCGCAGACCAGCCGGCCAACGTGGATTTCTCTCCCGTGTGGAAGGCGTGGTCGGTCATTGATGAGAAATTCGTGCCCGTATCGGTCGGAAGCTCGACGCCTGTCTCGGCCACCACGAGCCCCAATAGCGCCGAGGAGCGCGTGTGGGGAATGATTGAGGGGTTGGCCGCCTCGCTCAATGACCCGTATACATTCTTTCTGCCGCCTGCGGAGAACGAGCAGTTCGCTTCCGATATGAGCGGGAGTTTCGAAGGTGTCGGAATGGAAATTGCGGTTCGTGACAGAGTGCTGACAGTGGTATCACCCTTGAAGGGGACACCTGCCGAACGGGCGGGAATTAAGAGCAGGGACCTCGTGCTAAAAATTGACGGCGTCTCGACGGAAGGCATGGATGTCGGTAAAGCGGTGCAGAAGATTCGCGGCCCCAAGGGCACGGTCGTCACGTTCACCATGTTGCGGGAGGGTTGGAACGAACCCAAAGAGATAAAGGTGACCCGCGATGTGATAAACGTGCCCGTCATTACTACGACCGCGCGCCCCGACGGCGTATACGTCATCAGCGTCGCCACGTTTACCGCGTCTGCCCCCGACCTTTTCCGCAAGGCGCTCAGAGAATTCGTGCAATCGGGCGACAGGGCGCTCATACTCGACCTCCGCGGCAATCCGGGCGGGTACCTGGAGGCGGCCGTCGACATGGCGAGCTGGTTTTTGCCGCTCGGAAAGGTAGTCGTTACCGAGGACTACGCTGGGCATGCCGCAAACGTCGTTCATCGTTCTTTGGGGTACAACGTCTTTAGCGACAAGCTCAAGATGGTCATCCTCGTAGACCGGGGCTCCGCATCCGCCGCAGAGATTCTAGCGGGTGCTCTGCGTGCCCACGGAGTGGGGAAGCTCGTCGGCACCAACACGTTCGGCAAGGGTTCAGTGCAGGAACTCGTCGAAATTACTCCCGACACCGCGCTGAAGATTACCGTCGCGCGATGGGTAGGGCCGGACGGAGTCCAGATACCACCGGACGGCATAGTACCCGATGTAGTGGTGGAGCTGACGGAGGAGGACGGGAAGGCTGATAAAGACCCGCAGTTGGACGAGGCGGTGGAGATGTTGAAAGGTGAATAGAAACATCGTCTAGCCCCGACGAACGTGACCTTGACATTCAGTCTCAACATGACACAATAAAACACAGCGTATTCTCCTTCGCTATAGCCAAGAGGCGCCCTACCAGGGCATTTCTTTGCTATGGCGAATGATTCGTCCATAGAACGTGTGCATCCCTACGGGGCGCTGCATTCGGAAAAAGGAGTGAGGAAGATGTTGAACATTGAAACGAAAGTCGATGATGCGGCAGTGCGAGCGTTGTGCGATGCATTGCGATTGGTGAATCCAAACGGTCACAGTGTAGCTGATTGGCACATTCGCAACCTTGCTGAAGCGGGTGCGTTCCGCGATCTCATCGACCTCTCCGCGACCGCCAGTATCGGCGAACTCCGCGCTGGACTTCACACAGTGCTTTGGCCGAACGAGGTCATGCTGCGGAAATCCTGGACCATCAGGGTCGACCATGAGTTGCCGCGGGCGGTCATGCTCAGCGAAATGACAGCACTTAGCAACAGGTGGGCAAAGCTTAAAGGTCGCGAGTTGTTGTGGGACATCCGCACTGCGAACGAACAGCTGTTCCAATCATTCGAACGCAGTGGCATCGAAGACTGTGACGTTGGGACTGTGCGATTTGTTCCCAATGTCGGCGGCGAGCGCGTTCTCATCGAACTCGACCGAGATGGCCTCGACTTCGCATCGTTCGAGTACATGACGGCGTTCCTCGCAGAAAATGCGCGACGCCTGGACACGCGTCGCGACCTCGTCGTCACGAAGCGCGAGTTCGTCGACCGCGGCATGCGGCCACTGAAGCGGCTTGCCCTGCACTGGGACAAGCCGAACCGCCCGATACTGTGCATTCCTGATGACGCTGACGACGAGACTCGTCACATCAATGCACCGCGTTGGCACGAAGTCGACCTGCTGGTCGTCAAGAAAAAGTAACGTCCAAGAATCGATCTTTGCCTTTGCACCCCGCGCGTATAGCGATACGCGCGGGGATTGTGTTTGTGTATAGCAGCCTAGACTTCCATGTGTTGAATGTTTTGTAGCGTCATATAGAATCACTCTATGAAAGTCATATTCTTGAAAGACGTTGCGAAGGTGGGGCAGCACGGGACGATGAAGGACGTGGCCGACGGTTACGCGCTTAATTTTCTTATTCCGCAGGGACTCGCAGTGCAGGCGACTCCCGATAAAGTCGCGGCACATCTGGCAGCCCAAAAGAGGGAAGGGGAGGCGAAGGAACAACACAATAAAGCTATCACGGAAGCAGTGCACAGCCTGAATGGTGCGCGTGTGGAAATGACGGCGCGTGCGACGGAAAAAGGCGGGCTCTTCAAATCAATTACTGCTGCCGATATCGTAAAAGCGATTCAAGAGCAAAAAAGGGTGAGCATACCCGTTGAGACAATCGCGCTCGCAAAACCTCTTAAAGAAGTAGGGGAGCACCCGATACACATCGCCTTTGAGAAGGCGAAGGTGGAGATGGTGCTTGCAATAAAGCCTACCGTCTAAACTACGTCGACAATACGGCGGCGCACTGAGCGGCCGTCAAAATTCGTCTTGCGCTTAGAGTGGAAACGTACGGTACCTGCGGACATTGCAAAGAGGGTGTGGTCTACGCCGACGCCGATATTCTTGCCGGCCATGATGGCCGTGCCGCGTTGACGGACGATTATCTCGCCGACGCCGACTTTTTGGCCGTCCGCGCGCTTCACGCCGAGATACTTCGGATTTGAATCGTTCAGGTTATGCGCTGTTCCCCCGGCTTTTGTATGTGCCATATTGCTGTCGTTG
>MFKY01000048.1 GCA_001781175.1 Candidatus Kaiserbacteria bacterium RIFCSPHIGHO2_01_FULL_55_37 | reverse complement strand
AATCTCATCCGCAAGACCGTTCCCATTTCCGTACTGCCCGCGCTCCCGCCAGCCCGCGCAGCGCAGCCATACGTAAACGACGACCGCCCGCGCAGATTCAGCCGTCCACAGCCGGGGGGCTACACGCCGAGAGGTGGCTCCGGATTCGGCAGCCGCCCACGCCGCGCTACGCATTCACGAACGCCGTCCCGCGGACCGTCACGTGGCCCGCGCCGCTTTTCCCGCTAACCCGTTGGTATAATCACCCGATGGCCCTATCGGAGACACGAAAGGGTGAGTTATACCTATTCTCCGGCATTCTCATCTGGGGACTCTTCCCAGTTGTTACTGCTCTCTCATACGCGGGAGTCCCCGCCGCCATTTCGTTTTTATGGAGTACTGTTTTCGCGACCGTTTTTTTCGCGATTATGCTTACATATCAGCGAAGATGGTCTGAGATAAAGAACCTTGTTTTGTGGAGGTACTCTCTCTACATAGCCATTTCCATAGGCGTACTCTTCTACGGTTTTTACTTCCTTGGGCTAGAAAAGACTACGCCAGGAAACGCGGCGATAATCGTACTATTTGAAGTTTTTACAGCGTTCGTGTTTTTCAGATTGTTGCGCTCCAGTGACATCTCCCTTCAGCATGTCCTTGGTTCCGTGCTGATGGTACTCGGAGCCCTTGTGATACTTGCACCTAATTTCAACGGGTTTAATAGTGGCGACCTGCTTGTACTTGCTGGAACACTGTTCACTCCCGTCGGAAATTATTTTCAGCAGAAAGCGCGCCTGATTGCGTCGAGTGAAATGATAATGTTTTTGCGCAGCCTCATCTCAATACCGTTCATCGTAGGGCTTGCGTACGTAGTGCACGTCGATATCACCGCGGATATTCGTCCTGCGCTACTCCTCCTTATAATAAACGGTGTTTTTCTGCTGGGTCTGTCAAAGATTTTTTGGATAGAGGCGATTCATCGCATGTCGGTACCTAAAGGGACTGCGTTGCAGAGCTTTGGTCCATTTGTCACGTTGCTTTTCGCGTGGATTATCCTCTCTCAAACACCAAGTGTCTGGCAGCTTGCCTCGCTCGCTCCGCTCGTGTTCGGAGTATTGCTTTTGACGGACCAAATTGGTTTTTCCCGTGAAAAGACGACCCCGCTTGCATAAAAATCTAACTTGTTGCATAGTGGTGGCGTCAGAAGGTGATTTCGGTCACTTATTAAGGTTTTAAGCCATATTTTATCTATTTATGAACAAAATACTCGTTTCCTCGCTTGTGGCCGTCGTGGCGCTTGGGGCCAATATCGCCTCGGCCCAGACCTATCTCGCTCCTATCAATTCCGCTCCTGCGTACTATGGTCCGTGCGTAAATCTCAGCACCGACCTCTCATTCAACTCGACCGGGAGCCAAGTCAGGGAGCTTCAGACGTTCCTCGTCAGTCGCAATTACCGTGGAGGCGGCACATGGATGATAACCAGTACGTTTCGTACCGGTACACTGACGGCTCTCCGCAATTTCCAAACCGAACAGAACCTTCCGGTCACGGGTGTCGCCGACGCTGCGACGCGCGCAGCTATCGTACGCGTAACGTGCGGCGGCACGGGATTCAACTTCGCCTACACAGCTCCGTCCACATACACGGCACCTACGTTCTACGACTACACGAATTCCAACAGTATAAACTGTTACTACACCTATCCGTACACCTGCAATAACACGTATAATCCGAACAGCACCTACAATCCGTACAGTAACTACAATCCTTACAATCCTTACAATTCATATAACCCGTATACTCCCTACAACTACGGCGTGTCGCTGACCTCCATCACACCGGTTTCCGGCGAGCGTGGGACGAACATCACTATCTACGGAACGAATCTCGACTACTACAACAACACCGTCTACTTCGGTAGCCAACCGGTCGCAAATGTTGCCTCGAGCAACGGTACGTCGCTTAACGTCACTATTCCGACGGGCATCAATCCGGGCGGCGTCGGTATCTACGTCACCAATTCGCGCGGCACGAGCAACACGCTCACGTTCAACATCATCGCGAGCTACTCCGCGTGTGACTACCCGTCCCCCTACGCACAAGGCTACGGCGGGACACAGTACAACTACAGCATGTACAACTCGACGTACTGCCCGCCGAACCGGAACGCTCCGTTCATCATGAGTCTTGCTCCGAATTCGGGCACGGTCGGCACCGTGGTCACGGTAAACGGATACGGATTCAGCCCGACGGGGAATACCGTGCGTTTCGGCGGCGGCGTCATCACGGGCGTCAGTTCGTACGACGGCCGCACTCTCTCATTCACCGTACCATCGCAACTTTCGGGCGGCAACTCGCAGTTCGTGACAGTCGGTACGTACAACGTGTCGGTCTCGAATTTCGCCGGCTTCACGAGCAACAGCGTGCCCTTCTCAGTGACGTCGACCGGCTCGTATGGAGCGCCGACGATCACGAGTGTGAACGGTCCGACAACTCTTCCGACGGGCACTGTCGGCACCTGGACGATAACGGTCAACAATCAGAACAATACCTACATGACGACGTCGGTACGCTGGGGTGATGAAGGCACGTACTCGAACTACGCTTCAGCGCCGCAGACAAGCTACTCGGGCACGAACACACTTACGTTCACACACACGTACAACACACCGGGTACGTACAACGTCGTCTTTACGGTCAGCAACAACCAGGGGCAACAGAACACCGCGAGCGCGACCGTCCTCGTCGGTTCGGGTACGTACGGAAATATTTCGCTCTCGTACCTCTCGCCGGCCGTGGGCCGCGTCGGAACGCAAGTGGTGTTGCAGGGCAGTAGCTTCAGTGCGCTCGATAACACCGTACACTTCGGGATGGGCGGCGTGATGCACGTCCCATCTCAGAACGGGACGACCATCTACTACACTATTCCGTACTCGGTCTCACCGTGCGATGTCGTGACGTACGGCACCTTCTGCGCGCAAGCGACCCAGTCGGTCACTCCGGGTTCATATCCGGTCTACGTCACCAACAGCCAAGGGACGAGCCAGACGCTGCAGTTCCAGGTCATCCAGTAATACTCGCCAACACAGCTGAAAGCGGGCATACTATGCCCCTATGCGTTCCCTACGCCGTTTCTATGGAATCGGAGCCGTAGCAACACTCGCGCTGCTTGCGCTCGTGATGATAGTGCCTATCGCGATACGTTTTAACGTCGAACCTTTTGTCGCTTCATCCGTCGAAGAGGTGCCGCGCACCGATGTTGCGCTCGTCCTGGGCGCGTCGGTGTACCGCGGCAGTCCTTCGCCGATACTTGCGGAGCGGGCTGATGTAGCGATTGCACTCTACAAAGCGAATAGGGTCTCTAAAATCCTTGTGACGGGGGATAACGGTGCGCTTTCCTACGACGAGGTGACCCCCGTGCGCAAGTATCTCCTGGGTGCGGGAATCCCGTCACGGGACATATTTCTCGACCACGCAGGCTTCGACACGTACAGCAGCATGTACCGCGCGCGCGATGTTTTCCTGGTGCGTTCGCTCACCATCGTCACACAAGATTTTCATTTGCCCCGCGCCTTATGGATAGCGCGAGATCTCGGACTCGAAGCGTATGGCGTTGTCGCACCGGGCAGAGAACATTCTCCGTATAATTATGTGCGCGAGATACCCGCGTCGTTCAAAGCGATTTTCGACGTCGTCACGGGTCGTCAACCGAAATATCTCGGCCCCACTATTCCTCTATCGGGCAACGGTGAAGAGACGTGGTATTGACCTGCCCCGCAGTAGAGTTTGCCTTTGCGGCAGGCGGCATGCCGTCCTGCCGCGGCGAGACAAGAAAGCTGTCGTCCGAAACTGTACCAGAGTTTTGTCTTTGCACAGACGAGAAACTCGGTCCGCCTAAGGCAAACTTCACTGACGGGGTGATAAAATGGACGGATGCGGACATCGCTGCTCATCCTTGTGCCGGGCGTGTTGCTCACGGGCCTTCTCTTCGGAGCGTATCGCCTCAACAGCCTTTCGCCGGCCGAAACACCGTGCGTGCTCGGCGCATGTCCGCTTTCGCTCCACGAAAGTGATTCGGGAAAGACGTTTGCGTATAACGTCGGTGCCCGCTTCGGCATTTTTTTAGACGAGAACAATAACCCAAAAACCGGCCTGCGCTGCGCGCCGGAGGGGGTAATAGAACTCCGGCAATACACGGATTCGGAGCCGCCGGCATACGTCGCCTCGTTCGAAGCAAAGACGCCGGGCACATGCATGCTTACTGACAAAGATTTCTCTGCGACTATCGTGGTCAAGTAATAGAGCGCATCTTTTTGTGCAAGAATTGCTATACTGATACGTCATGATGAACATGCCCGGCAGGACAATTTGGCATTGCCTTTGTTGTTGTCTTGATTGAGGAAATCGAATATAAGATTATGCTTTTGGAACATCTTACTTTGATAGGATTAACTGCGGCAGAAACTATGCCAAATTGTACTAGCCGGGTATGAGGTATCCCTTGGTTATTTTTTGTGCGCTTTTTTTCGTCCTTCCGCTCTCAGCCTCTGCCGCCACAGCGACGAAATTTGAGGTTACCGGATGGATTCCGTACTGGCGCAGCGCGACCGGTATCGTCGACACCTTGCCGCACCTTGATGTGATTACTGAAGTAAACCCGTTCGTCTATACCATCCGGGCCGACGGCACCCTGCGCGACAACGGCGGCTTGGATGCCGAGCCGTGGCTCTCGTTCATCGCCGCGGCGAAACAGAAAAAAGTCCGCGTTATTCCGACCGTCATGTCCGGCAGCGGCGGGGCACTCCACGCGATACTAAGCAACACAAAGGCCCGCATCGCGCTCGAAGACCGCATCGTGAAGCTCGTGAAAGATAATAACTTTGACGGCATTGATATCGATTTCGAGGGCAAGTACGCGAAGGACAAAGACTACTTCTCGACGTTCCTCCGCGGACTTGTACTGCGCTTGCCGAAAAGTTCCATGCTCATGTGTACCATCGAATCCCGCACGCCGCTTGCCGACAGATACTACGGCACGAAGCCGCCGAAAGATGCCGGTCTGTACGCGAATGACCTGAAACAGATAAATAAATACTGCGACAGGGTGCGCATCATGGCGTACGACCAGCAGGGTATTGATCAGAAGCTTGCCGCCACGGCGGCGTCTTCTTCGCAGCTCTATGCGCCGGTCGCCGATCCCGCGTGGGTGGAGAAGACAATCCGGCTCGCGATGAAGGATATTTCCAAGAACAAAATACTGATAGGCGTGCCAACGTACGGTTACGAATATTCCGTTACCGCGTACGCGGGCAAAGAATACATCTATAAGCTACTGTGGCCGTTCAACCCGGGATACGCCTCAACGACCGCAGCGCAATACGGCATTACACCGCAGCGTAACAGCGCGGGGGAAATGTACTTCACCTATACTGCCGACGCTCCGACGAGTACGACGCCGGTTTCGCTCGGCCCGACGTCGGCGGCGCTCGCAATGCTTGCCGCAACGGCATACGCCGATACGTATAATTCGCATCTTGACTTCCGTCTCGTCGACTGGCCGGACGCGCAATCGCTGCAGCAGAAAATAGACCTGGCTAAAAAGCTCGGTGTGCGCGGCATTTCCATCTTCAAACTCGACGGCGGACAGGACCCCGCTATCTGGGGTGTACTCCAAGGGGTGAAGAAGTGGGAGTGAATGGGGTCAAACCCAATATTCTGGCTCTGTTAAGTGTCCAGACTCACCATCGTTTTCTCTATATATGGTGGTATAATCTCGACCGTTGTTCTTTGAGAGAAGGTAGTTTTGCCACAGCGGAAAGCGGCTTCCCGTAGAAAATATCAAGGCGTCGCCTTGATATCATGGGCCATTTTCCGCTGTGGCAAATCCTAGGAATGGCCTAGGAATGGCCACGGCAGAAAGGATGCCATGATGGCATTACTGCAGACAAAGCCGGGCATTGTAAAGCCGGCAAAAATCGTCGACCTGGGGGAACTCATGGTTGACCACGGCGAGAAAATTGCGGCGAAGCTCGCAAGGAACACGGGCCCGAAGGGCATCACGTGGAGTACGCCGTGGCTCACGGACGAGTATTTTCCGGATGAGCAAACCAGAAAAATCGTCTACGCCGCGAGCGCGTGGTATTTCGGCGTACAAATACCAAGGACCTTGCTGAAGGCCTTAGTCGAGGCCGAAGGCAAAATCCTCGGAACATCGAAACCACTCATCGACTCGGCCATCCATAATCCGCGGCCAAAGCTCGATGATGTCATGCCGCTCGTAGCGGCAGGGCAGGTGTCCGTGGTGCACGGTTACGTCAACCGCCGCGCGATGTACCTCAACCGCCACGGCGAGGGGCGGTGTCTCAACGACCTGCTGGTGGGGGCGCCCGAGAGGTTTGACGACCCTTGTCTATTTTTCCTCGTTCTCGAAAGAGTCCGAGACCCCGGTCCCTGAAATCTGTTCCACCACATCGGCCCATAATCGAGGCTTCCGACTTCCGCGGCGTATCGCGGAGGTCGATTTTTTTGTGCTACGATTTCCAATCCTTATCGACATCGTATGTCGTTATGCCGCGAGAACGCTCGAAAATTAGGGTCGGTTATCAACACCCGAACGCGGGAAACATAGTGTAGAATGGGCAGACTATGACACCGACCACCGACCGCTCGCAGCTTTTCCTCCCGGCCTCCATTATTATTGCGGGTCTGCTCGTTGGCGGCGGCCTTTATTTCGGCCTCTCCAAAAGCGGCGGCTCTGTCGGGCAAGGCGATACGCAGCCGGCGGCAAATGTGGATATCAAGGATGTGAAGACCGAAGGTGCCCCGTTCATCGGCAAGGCGGACGCAAAAGTCGTGCTCGCATACTGGTTTGACTATCAGTGCCCGTACTGCAAAGCCGTTGACGTCGGGGGCATACCGCAAATACCGATCGAGCCCGCTCTGCCGATCCTCATAAAGGACTACGTGGACACGGGCAAGCTCAAGATTGTATTCAAAGATTACGCGTTTCTCGGACCGGACTCGACGACCGCCGCCTTGTACAAAAACGCCGTATGGAAACTGTATCCCGGCAAGTTTTATGAATGGCACGAGTTGATGTTCCGTACGCAAGATGAAGAGAACGGCGGTTTCGGCGACGAAGCGAGCATCATCGCGCTCATCAAGAAAATTCCCGGCATGGACGCGGCCAAGGTGAAAGCGGACGTCGCGGCAAATAAGGCGGAATACCAAAAGAGAATAGATGCCGACCGCGCGGAGGGAAGCGCTTTTGGAATCAACGGAACTCCGGGCTTCATCACGGGGAAGACCTTGATACCCGGTGCCGCAGAAATCTCGAGCTTTACGCAGGCCATTGACCCGCAGCTGTAGGGTTGAGCTACATGTCCACACGCCGCCGCCCCTTGATGGGCGGCGGCTCTTCTACTGCCGTATACTTTACTTAATGCCTGAGACGCACTCCACGCACCGCTACCTGCTCTGGCTCGGTCTGCTCGTCGCCGCTCTTGTGGTATCCGGGCTTGTCTTCAACCGCAAACTCTTCCAACAACCGGCACCCGTTGTAGAACAACAGCCCGCCGAGTTGTATGTCCCGCCGCCGAAACCTGAGGACTACGTGTCCGCACAAAAAGGCTTTCAGTACCTCGTCTCGTATACAGCTAGCGGCTTCGCGCCCAACGCACTCAGTGTGAAGAAAGGCGAGACGGTCCGCTTCACCAACAACACAAGCGCGCCGTTACAGCTTACGCTCGCCGGTACGGAGCCTCCCATACTCGACCGAGGAGAATACTTCGAATACACATTCGCCACGTCAGGTAGCTTCGACTACTCCGACGGCAATAACGCAGGCACTGTAACAGTCAACTAAATGTTGACGGAAAGCGCAAACTAAGGCACAATGGAGCCACGGTGCCTCGGCTTCGGGGCATTTTTACTTCTCCGCCAGTATTGCTGTGCTGCGAGGCGCGGCAAGACTTCGAGAAGTACCCTGCGTAGCCTTGGCGAAGCGGGGGCAGCTTCGAAGCACAAGGCTCTCATACCTATGGAAATTAGAAACATTGCAATTATTGCCCACGTGGATCATGGGAAAACAACGTTGACCGACGCACTTTTGCGGCAAATGGGCGTCGCCGAGGAGGGCGTCTCGATGGATTCAAACGCGCTCGAGCTCGAGCGTGGCATCACCATTTATTCAAAAAACGCCGCTGTTTACTACAATGACACGAAGATAAATATCGTTGATACTCCCGGTCACGCCGATTTCGGCAGCGAGGTGGAGCGCGTACTGCGGAGCATCGACTCGGTCTTGCTTGTCGTAGACGCGCAGGAAGGTCCGATGCCGCAGACGCGATTCGTCCTCAAGAAATCGCTGGAGCTCGGCATCAAGCCCATCGTCGTCATTAATAAAATTGACAAACCGGCGGCCGACCCGGCACGTACGGAAGAACAGGTGCTAGAACTTTTTCTCGAACTCGGTGCCTCCGATGCGCAAGCGGACTTCCCGGTAGTTTACTCGATAGGCAAACAGGGGATTGCCAAGCGGAAGCTCGATGACGATTCCACGGACCTCACGCCTCTTTTGGACACCATCCTTGCTCACGTGCCGTCTTCCTCGTCGGATGCGAACGTACCCGCACGACTCCAGCCGTTCAATCTCGGGTACGACAATTTCCTCGGGCGACTCGCAGTTGCGCGCGTGTACGAGGGTGTGCTCAAGATGGGAGACCCTGTCTTCGTAAAAAAGCCGACGGGCGAGATGCGGGGCGGGAAGATTACGAAGATGTTCACGTTCAAGGGACTGAAGAAAGCTGAAGCGCAAGAAGTCACTTCCGGTGACATTGTCATGATTGCGGGTCTGCCGGATATCTTCATCGGTGAGACCATCACTACGAGCATTGACGCTGAGCCGCTGCCGGCTATCGCCATCGATGAGCCGACCATCACGCTCAATTTTATCGTCAACAATTCTCCGTTTGCCGGGCGCGAAGGCAAATACGTGACGTCGCGCCAACTGCGGGAGCGCTTGGAGCGCGAGCTCGAGGTCAACGTCGGTCTCAAGGTGGACTTCGATTCCGGCGACGTCTCACACGTCTCCGGCCGGGGCGAGCTTCACATCGCTATTTTACTCGAGAACATGCGCCGCGAGGGATACGAAATGCAGGTCTCGCAGCCGCGGGTGATTTTCCACGAGGCGGACGGAAAGAAACTCGAACCGTACGAAGAAGTCGTCGTCGACACACCCGCGACATATCAGGGCGCCATCATCGAACGTCTCGGTACGCGCAAATTCGTCATGAAAGACCTGAAAGTGCATGAAAATCAGGTGCGCCTCATTTTCGAGGGTCCGACGCGCGGGCTCTTGGGGTACCGCAACCAATTCGTGCTGGATACAAAAGGCGAGGGCATCATTTCTTCGCGTGTCGTCGGTTTCCGGCCGTTCGCAGGGGAGATAAAGAAGAGGCAGGTGGGTTCGATGATATCCATGGCTTCCGGCAAAGCACTCGGTTACTCGCTCTGGAACTTGCAGGACCGCGGGGTTCTCTACATTCCTGCCGCCACCGAAGTGTATGAAGGGATGGTCATCGGCAATACCTCGAAGGGCGAGGAGATGTCGGTCAATCCGACCAAGAACAAAAATCTCACCAACGTCCGCTCATCGGGTACCGACGAAGCGCTTACACTCATTCCTCCGTTCCAGCTCACCATCGAGCGCGGACTCGAAGTGATGGCGGAAGATGAATACCTGGAAATTACGCCTGTCTCCGTCCGCCTGCGCAAGCAGCAATTGACGGACATCGACCGTTCCCGCGCGCGACGCAAGGAATAGCCTTTTGATATACTGAGGGAATGAAGCAGATACCAGACGGTGAGGAAGGATTCAAGCAGACGCTCACACCCGAAGAATATGCGGTTCTTCGCGAGAAGGAGACCGAGGCGCCCTTTTCCGGCGAGTACGTGCATGAAAAAGCTGATGGGACGTATGAATGCAAGGCGTGCGGCAATCCGCTTTTTTCTTCCGATACAAAATTTGATTCGGGTACCGGGTGGCCATCTTTTGATGCGGCACTTCCTGGCGCTATTGAGCAGCATCGCGATGGGACATTGGGGATGGAGAGAATCGAGATTACGTGCGCGCGATGCGGCTCGCATTTGGGGCACGTCTTCGACGATGGTCCAACCTCGACAGGAAGAAGATTTTGTATAAACTCAGTATGTTTAAACTTAGAAGAAAAATAATCAATATTGTATGGATAGCAAAGGAGTACTGATAGGTATCATCGTGCTTTTGCTCGCCGGAGGGGCATACTGGTTTATAAACAACAGTAAGGCGGCTGCTCCGGAAGCGGTCCAGACCGGGACCGAGACCGCTCAGACTCCTCAGTCTGCACAGGCGAAGATGTCTCCCGAGGCGGGGCGCGCGGTCGGGAAGTGGAAGAGCACCGACGACGCCAAGTTTACCCGTGAGTTCCGTGCGGATGGCACGGTGACCGACACGTACGAGGGGGACGCATCGGCAACCGCAAACGGCACGTGGTCGCAGGTCGTCGACGTCACGGCTGAGCCGTTCCAATTTCCGGCGGTCGGCGGCGCGACGTTCCTGAAGCTTGTCTTGGATGGCCAGACGTACTACTTCTCGGTGTCTGCAGATACGACCGCGGACAAGCTCGTGCTTGTGCATTTGAGCGGCCGGGGCAACATACTCTCCTTCACGAGGGTGAACTAATTGTAAGGTTTTTTGAAAGAGCCGCGCCGATGGCGCGGCTCTTCGCGTATCCCGTCCACTCCGCACCCCGGATTGGGGATAACACGTTTGTGTGCATTCACGCACGGTATACTTTTTGAATATATGAGCATTACATTCAAATTCGTTGCGGTATCACTCGCAATGCTCGGAGCGATGGAGGCGCTCTTTTTTACCGGCAATATGCCGCCGGTTCCGGGTATCGGATTTATTTTCGTCGTCGGCTCCTCGCTCGCAGGCTTTATCGCATATCGCCTCTATCGGGCGAGGAAAAGTCCGGGCGCGCCGGCGGGTCAGCAGGGGGAGGTATTGAAGCAGCTGCAGTGGTATTTCGTGACCCTCTGCGCGTTTTGGGTGGTTGACCTGTTCCCGCACGTACTACTCATCATGGGTGGGGCGAGCTTGCAGACCCTCACGGTCACGCACTGGACGGCTCATATTTTCCTCGCTACCACGGTCGTTATCGCAGCGCGCATTGCGACGACCTTCTTTGCCCCCCGCCTGAAGACCAAGGCGACCATCTTCACCGTTATCCTCATGGTAGCCGCGCTCGCGTTCTCGGCGGTATTCCCTGACCACCTCGCTTACATCCCGGGCTCTGAATATCCACTTATCTCGGCCGACCCGCTCTTCTCGCACTTCTACACGTTCGCAAGCATCATTACCTCGGGCTTCTTCGGACTATATCTTATTTACAAAGGTTTCGGGTCCCAAGCGCCGCTCAGAATGCGCGCGATTTCGCTCGGGCTCGGGTTCGTCGCGCAGGTGCTCATCGGTATGGTCATCGCGTACATGCACACATGGTACGCGCCGGCCTTCATATATCTCTTCATTTGGGCATGGGTCGTTTTCCCGGGTATAAGCGCGCTCTCGTCGAGCGGACAGAACAGATAGCCGCCGCATAGTTGAAATCCCCGCACCGCCCAGTTGGGCGGTGCGTTAATTATTCCACTAGCGGATTCCCGCTTTTAGGTCTACAATCGCGAAATGGACATGAACAAAATCCCCAAACAGTTCTGCGAGAATATCGCGTGCGCGTTCTCTCAGGAGTTCTTTGTGATGAGCATGCTCACGGGCGAGAACGGCATCGCCTACGCGCTCACGCCCCAGCATATGAAGCGCCTCGCGCAGTACCTCGCGCACCAGACCGCAGATTATGAAAAGCAGTTCGGCGTTATCAATGCGGAGTGGAAGCCCGGCATCCAGAGTCCTATTCAGACCAAAGACATCATGGGAGGCGGGGGTCCGAAAGCGTAAGCTTCATTTCGTGTGGTAGGATTTTGCTATGACTGATAATCAAACATCCGCTCCATTACACGTCGCACATCCGCGCCGCGTTTCATGGCTCACCATTATTCTTGCGCTTCTTGCGGTCGGCACTTTCATCGCGATTGCACAGCCCAACGCGCAGTACTACGTGCCGCAGATGATGGAAGGATTTACGGGCTCGACTTTCAAAGTTACTTCAACCGACCCGGCAGTTCCTCAAGGAATCCAGGTGAACTACGCGGAGTCTTCAGGCGCGCCTGTGTCGGTACAGGGAACCATGATGGCGCGAGGTACTGCGGATTCGCGCGTGTACTATCCGCCGCCGGCTCCGGACTATAATCCCAACGTCCCGGTCACGGATACGCGCGAATTTTTGAAGGTGAATTACAACTCCTCGATGCAAACCCGCGATGTGCAGGGGCTCACGCGCCGTGTGGAGACGACAGTGCGCGGCTACGACGGTCGCATTGATCAGGAATCGAGTACTCCGAGGTCAGGTTATGTAAGCTTCGTCATTCCACAGAGCAAGTACGAGGCGTTCCGTGCGGAGTTGGAGAGTCTCGTGGACAGCCGATTCCTTACGGTCAATATTTCATCCCAGAATCTTTTGCCGCAAAAGCAGAGCATCGAAGAACAGCAAAAGCAGGCCGACACCTCGCTTGCCGGTTATGAAACAGCCAGGCAGAAATTGGTCAGCTCGCACGCAACCACCCTGAAGTCGTACCAATCACAGATAGACAGTGACACGCAACAATTGGCAAGTTTGCGTGCGTCACTCTCGAATACCGGCGATCCCGTGCAGCAGACGCAGATATACGCACAAATACAAGCTGTATCCAACGACCTGTTGTTGCTCCGGGCGCAGCTGAACAACGAGAATGCGTCGTATGGGGTACAGCTCAAGAATGCCGACGCCAATATCAAGTCTGCCAAAGATTGGCAAAAGGCGGTAAAGACGCAAGACCAGGCACTGCTTGATAACGTCGCCACCGTTAACGGAACGGTCAGTGTTCAATGGATAAGCCTTTGGGAGATGGCGCAACTCTACTTGCCGGGCTACTGGATACCGGCCATCTTCGCCGCGCTTGCGTTCATCTCGTACCTCTTCGACCGTCGCCGGTTCGGGACTACATAATCATGCATTTGAAGCTCCCGCATTCATTCTCGCGACAAGAAGCCGTCGCGAGGGTAGAGAGATTACTCCTCGAGGCCAAGCCGCAACTTGCCGACAAGGTCGTGCTCGGAGAAGAACGCTGGGAGGGAGACGTGCTCCACTTTGCTTTTTCCATCCAGGGGAAAAGTATCTCGGGCCGGCTCGAAGTACATGACAAAGAATACGAGCTTCATGCCAAACTGCCGCTCATGATGCGGATGTTCGAGGGGCGTATTGAGAAAATGATAGCCGAGCAGAGCAAACAAATGCTCGGATAGTACTTGTGCCAAGGGTAATTGCAGAAACGGATGAAATACTGGTTCTGGATAAACCGGCCGGGCTCATCGTACACAGCGACGGGCGCACCGAGGAGCCGTCGGTCGCCGGTTGGATACTGCAGAATTATCCCGTGCTCGAAAGCGTGGGGGGGCCGTGGATATCTCCGCAGGGTGAACGCATTCTTCTCCCCGGCATCGTGCACTGGCTCGACAGAACGACGAGCGGTATCATGGTGGTTGCAAAAACAAACGCAATGTACGCGTATCTCAAAAGCGAGTTCAAGGAGCGCCGCGTAGAAAAAATCTACCGCGCGTATGTGTACGGGCGGATGGAGTCAGAGGAGGGGAGAGTTACCGCGGAGATCAAGCGCAGTTCCGAACCACCGCGTAGGTGGTATGCCCGTGCATGTGAGGAGACAAATAAACGCGCGGCCATTACCGGCTGGCGGCTGTTGAAGCAACTTGAAGAAGCCGCATATATAGAAGTCCACCCCCTTACCGGTCGCACTCACCAAATCCGCGTTCATCTCGTCTCCATTGGTCATCCCATCGTCTCCGACCACCTATACGCGCCCGATCGCGCACTTCTCCTCGGTTTTACGCGTCCCGCCTTGCATGCCGCAAGTATTTCTCTGACCCTTGACGGGAAGAGAGAAACCTTCCAAGCGCCGCTTCCGCCGGACTTCAGGTCGGTGGAGGTGTAGGCCCGCAGATTTGATATACTGCAGTGACATGGGGCCCGAAGACCAGCACAACAAAATAATCGAGCATCTGGATTTGCTCAACCGGCAAGTGGCGCGACAGAATTCTATTTCCCGCATGTTTGTGGTCGGCATCGTCTACGGAATCGGTTTCTTCGTAGGCTCCGCCATCATCGCGACCATTGCACTCGGCATCCTGGGACCGTGGTTCGCGCAGATAGATTGGATCCGCAGCGGATTTGAAGCGGGGACCGCATTCCTGCGTCCATGAACACCCGGGCGTACATGCTCGGCGCCGCTCTCCTCGTTGCCGTGCAGGCATCCGTGCTTTTTCTTTTCGGCCAGCCCGCGATATGCACCTGCGGTTATGTGAAGCTGTGGGAGGGTGTCGTGCTATCGGCCGGCAACTCACAACACCTGACTGATTGGTACACCTTTTCGCATATCATTCACGGCATTCTTTTTTATGCGCTCTTTACATTTTTGTTTCCGAGAATATCGGTGTGGGCGCGGCTTCTCATGGCAATGGGAGTAGAGATTGCCTGGGAGATAGCGGAAAACACACCGACGGTCATCCAGCATTATCGCGAGCAGGCGCTCGCGCAGGGATACACCGGCGACAGTATCATCAATTCCGTATCGGACACCGTGGCGATGGTAGCCGGATTTCTCGCGGCACGGAAATGGCCCGTGTGGTCAGTGATAGCGCTCGCGCTTTTCCTGGAGCTGTGGGTAGCGTACGAGATACGCGACAATCTCACACTCAACATCGTCAATTTGCTTCACCAATTCGACTTCATCGCGGCATGGCAATCGGGCACATAGCGGGAAAAACGGCGCAGGGCATGCGAAGGCCGTGCAAGACCGCGCGGAAGAAGAAAAGAGGCGGCGGCGTAAACTCATGCACGGATACATGGGAATGACTGCGGCCCGAGTTTAGGGCAGGGAATACTCCCGTTAAGAAAGACCACGGCGCACTTCTGTGCCGTGATCCCAATGTTATGTGGATAGCGACGTTGTGTGGTGCGGCAGCTGCTATACTCTCCGGATGTTCAACATATTTAAGACGGTGCGATTACGATGGTTTGAAATAGCGGTTTTCAAAGTAGGGCTACTCTCTCTCGGAGTGGCGGTCGGCGCGAACTGGTCGAGCTTTTTTGCTGATTACATCACTTTTTTTGTAGATGTTGCTGCGATTGCGCTCATATACATTTTGTACGTCTGGGTGCGGCAAAAGTAACTGTCTGGTTTGATATAGTAGCGTAATGCAGGTGCGGCGCGTAGTTGATGTAGTCCTGATGACGGCGGTCTTGGGAGGTGCCGCATACTTCGGCTACACCTATCGCGACCAAGTAGTGCAGATAAGCAGACAGGTCACGGCCGAGTTTGTCCCCTGCAAGAGTACCATTTCGTACTCCATAGGTGCCGTGGATAAGCGATTCGGCATTTCAAAAAGCACTCTGATTTCCGATCTGAAAGAAGCGGAGGCGATATGGGAAAAGCCGTCTGGCAAAGATCTGTTTGTGTACGAAGAGTCCGGTGGCGACGTGACGGTCAACCTTGTCTACGACAACCGTCAGGCGGCGACAGACAAACTCAAAGTTGCCGGTATACAGATAGACAGGAGCAGGGCTTCATATGATTCACTGAAAGCCAGATACGACTCACTTGCCGCCGGAGTGGAGGCGGAACAAGTACAATTCAAACGCTTGGTAGCCGCATATCAGAGCCGCGAGGCCGCGTACAACGCCGCAGTTGAGTCTTGGAACCGGCGGGGCGGTGCTCCCGCGCCGGAGTATGAGCGACTTCAACAAGAGAAGGAAGCGCTCGAACGGGAGGTGGCGCAGGTGAATGCGCGACAGGCACGAATGAACGACGATATCGATACTTTGAATGCGCTCGCGACAACCTTGAATCAGCTCATCGTGCAGCTCAATCTGAACGTGAGTCAGTACAATCAGACGGGGGCTCTGCAGGGGGAATTTGAGGAGGGACTGTATGAGAGTGCTGCGGGCGTCCGGAAGATAGATATTTATGAATATTCCAGTCACAACGTCCTCGTGCGTGTCCTCTCGCACGAGATGGGGCATGCGCTCGGGCTCGAGCACGTGGCGGATACGGAGGCCATTATGTACAAGATAAATGAGGGCAAGACTTTGGCGCTCACAAAAGCAGACATCGCCGCACTTGATGCGAAGTGCACATCGGGAATATTTTGATGTCATGCATATCCCGTATCAGCTCAAACGAAGCACCCGTGCACGCACGATGCGCCTCGTGGTTCATCCCGATGCGCGAGTGGTGGTGACGGCGCCGCATGCTTTCGGGCAAGATTCGATAGAACGATTTGTTGTCAAACATTCGGATTGGATAGAGAGGCATGTCAAGCAAACGCGCGGACGCATCGTGATACGTGTCTGGAGACACAAGATACCAGTGCTGAAAAAGCGCGCGCTCGTGATGGCGAGCGAGCGCTGCGCGCATTTCGCCGCTACGTACGGATGTACGCTCAAGAAGATAACAGTACGCGCGCAAAAGTCACGATGGGGAAGCTGCTCGCGCGAAGGCAATTTGAGCTTCAACTACAAAATAGCGGTACTCCCGCCGCACATCGCGGATTACATTGTCGTCCACGAATTATGCCATCTCGCCGAAATGAACCACGGCAAGAAATTTTGGGACCTTGTAGCAAAGACGGTCCCGGAGCACAAAACGACCCGCGCAGAACTGCGCCGGGTCGTTGTGGTGTACGACTGAGCGCGGACTAGAAGCTGAAATTCTTGGCGAGCCCGCCGATGAGCGGAAGCTCTTTTTGATTGCCTTGGACGACATTCACGATGCCGATGATGGAAAAGACCAAAGTCGCAAGGTTCACAAGGTTCAAGAGCATCCACAGCTGCCACATCGAGCTGCCGAGGACCCACACGGCGATCTCAACGATGACGAGGAGTAGACCCTGCTTGATGTGGAACTTCACAAATGGGTCGTCCTTCGCCATGAGGAGCGGGATAATAACGAGAATGCCGAGGTAGGAAAGGACGCCCATGAGCGTCTTGTGCCCCGGCTTCGGCTGATGCACCTGCGGCTGACCCTGCGGTTGTTCATCCATATAAATAACCTTTAATGCTAATGACTTGTTATCAGTATAGCGCTCCACGGTCAGGTGGAAAGCGATGCGCGGGTAGATGCAATGTGGCTATACACAGCCCCTGCGCCCTATCTCTTGCATTGTGAGAGAGGAATGTACAATTCTGGTATGGCAAAGAACGGTCCCAAGGGGCGTGGACGCAAAGGTGAAGTGAAAAAGCGCACGCAAGTTCTCTCCGGCCGTAACAAGCGCTGGACGAAAGTGGACGCAAAGACAGGAAAATTTATGGACCAAATGAAAAAGAAAGGTCGCGCATTCAAGGGTGTGAAGATGAAATAAGCGAAGGCGTGCACAGCGTCCGTTTTGGCGTACAATAGCGGCACGGCCACTTCTATGAACGATTTTCTCAAAATGGATATCTTCTTCATCGTAACCACATTGGCGGTCATTATGCTTGGTATCGTCGTCACGCTCATTCTCTTCCGCGTGTGGCGAATCCTCGGGCATATTGAGGAAATATCACGCGACATCTCGGAAGAGAGCGCTCTTTTGCGCAACGATGTTGCGCAGATGCGTGCACGCATCAAGAGCGAAGGGTTCAAATTCTCCCAGGTCTTGAGTCTCTTTGGGAGCAGGATTGCGCGCTTCTGGGGCAAGAAAGGAAAATAGGACAGACGCTTTATTCACTCAACAAAACGTATGGCGGATACAGGAAGAGGACGATTAACGAAGGGTGTGCTTGCAGCGGCCGCTTTGGCTGCGGTGGGATACTATTTTTATGCAAGTAAGGACGCAAAAAAGAACCGCCGGGTAGCAGCGAAGTGGGCGGTAGACATGAAAAGGGATGTCGTCAAACGCGCGAAGGCGCTCAAGAACGTGGACCGTGCGGCGGTAGCCGCCATCGTTGAACAATCGGCGCGCGCCTACAAAGGCATCCGTGGTCTCGACCGCGGCGAGGTAGAACGCGCCGCTTCCGAGCTGAAGAAGAATTGGCAGAAGATAGCAGCCGAACTGAAGAAAGGCGGCGCGTCGGTGAAGAGTGCGGCAAAACAGGCGACCAAACGGGGGAAGGCTGCTATAAAGCGCGCGACCAGGTAGGCGTTTGCAGGAATCGGCAGAGCGCCTATACTGGCGGAAATGAAACGCGGAAAGAATCGTGACGTCGAATTTCTTTTTGAGGTAGGCTCGATGCGGAATATCCCTCGGGCTTGGGTACAGCACCTCGGCGTACCGGTGGCGAGTAATCTCGAGCACATGATGCGCGTCGTTTTCTTGGCACTCGTTATCGCGCGTCGTGAAGGAAAGGGTGATGAAGGCACCATCATCAAGATGGCGCTTGTGCATGACCTTGTGGAGACGCGCACGGCCGATCTCGCATATGTCCACAAAGTGTATTCGCAGACCGATGACCTGCGTGCGGCGCACGATCTTTTTGCCGGAACTTCGTTCGGTGATCTTGAGGCTATTCATACCCGGTATAAGAAGCGCGATTCTATTGAAGCGAAAATTGTGAAAGATGCGGACAATCTCGACATAGACCTTGAGCTGAAAGAATTTGAGGAGCAAGGGCATAAATTGCCGGCCAAGTGGAAGGCGATGCGCAAGTTCGTGCGAGACAAAAAACTCTATACAAAGACGGCAAAAAAACTCTGGAATGAGCTGCAAAAAGCCAATGTATCGCAGTGGCACATGGATGCGAACAAGTGGAAGAAGATACCCAGCGCCGGGAAATAGCGCGTCAAAACCTTCGCCTGCGTCGTTGCGGAGCCTCTGCGTCGCGTTCACCGTACACTTGTACGCCTCGCGCGCCGCTTTCTCCGCGCCTAGCATCCGAAGGTTTTAAACGCGCTTTTCGAGTGATAATATGAACGTATGCTACAAGCCCCTTTCTACGACCCCGCAAAGTCCTACTACGAAAACCTTGAAAAGGGCCCCTTTAATGGTTTTATTGACGGAGTCGTTTTGCCCGAGGGAGATCCACGTTTCGAGTTTCTCGGCCAAAGACTCGCGTATCCGCTCGGTATCCCGGCGGGGCCACTGCTCGATAGTAAATTCGTGAAAGGCGCTTTCGACAAAGGATTCGACATCGCGGTGTACAAGACCGTTCGCACAAATGAATTCCCGTGCCATCCGCATCCGAATGTGCTCGCGGTACATATCGACGGCGACCTCACTCTCGAAAAAGCGAAGAAGCCGCTTGTCGCCGACAAGGACTACCGGGAGCCGCTTTCGATAACTAATTCTTTTGGAGTTCCGTCACGCCCCGCAGAAGAGTGGCTCGCAGACGCCGAGAAGGCCGCCCTGTACGCGCGCAAGGGGCAAGCAATGGTGATGAGTTTCATGGGCACGGTGAAGGAGGGTCAGACTGCGGATGAGTTCGTCGCGGATTTCGCGCAAGCGGCGGCACTTGCCGCTCGCACCGGTGCACCCATCCTTGAGGCAAATCTTTCGTGTCCCAACATCGGCAACGAAGGCTTGGTCTGCTACAACCTCCACATGACGGAGCGTGTGTGCGAAGCGATACGCGCGAAGATAAAAAAACTCCCGCTCATTCTCAAGGTCGGCTATTACAGCAGTGACGCGGATATCGAACACCTCGCAAAAATCGCCGGGAGGTACGCTCATGCGATATCCGCCATCAACACAATATCGGCGCCCATCGTGAACGAAAAAGGGGAGCAGGCACTGCCGGGCAGTCCTATGCGTATGCGCAGCGGTGTGTGCGGTACGGCTATCAAGTGGGCGGGCCTCGACATGACGCGCCGCCTTGCCGCGGTCCGCACGAAGACCGGCGGCACGTGGAAGATAGTCGGCGTCGGCGGTGTGGTCACCCCAAAAGATTTCAAAGAGTACCGCGAAGCGGGTGCCGATGTCGTTATGACGGCGACCGGAGCCATGTGGAATCCTTATTTGGCTAAGGAAATCAAAGATGCATACCCAGACGCATAAACGGGTGCCATGCCTGCCCCGTAGTAAGCTTTGCTTCACTGCGGGGTGGAATCCATACCTCGCAAAAGAGATAAAGGATGCCTACCCGGACGCGTAGCTATGATGCTCGATGGGTTACAGAGGTTCCATCCTCCTCAAAATAAGCCGAACGATGATGGCTACGAGTATCCGCCGATAGATGAGAATCGAAGGCAATTTCTTGAGTACGTTATAAGAATGTACGACGGACAGGAGAATGACCCGCGTTTCGCCGAGCGCGGACAAATTGTCGTCGACCTACCAGGGCTTGATCACTTCATCATCAAGAAATATGTGTACTCTCCTGAACATGTCAACATCGGATTGGCGTGGCCGACATATATTGCTGCTCAGTCACGTGGAAAATCGTTTCTCGATATGGGCACAGGTACGGGAATTGCTGCGATATACGTCGCACAGCACGGCGAGCCGACCCGAGTAGTTGCGACTGATATCTCGCCGCTAGCTGTCGACAACTGTAAGACCAATGCCGAACAATATGCCTTGAAAGAGCCCTTTTTCAGCGTACGGGAAGGCAATGTGTTTTCAGGAGTTGGCAAGGACGAGAAGTTCGACATCCTGTTTTGGAATTTTCCATGGAATGCTCCTGATCAAGATATCGAAGAAATACTAAAGCAGCACGACATGCCAATAACACCGGAAAAAGTCATGCAACTTCGAGCGGGACTCGATAAGCAGTATGAGGCGCTGCGAAGATTCATACGGGAGGGACGCGACCATCTCAACCCGCAAGGAGAGATATTGTTAGGGGCGAGCGAAATGGTACGGCACGATATTATTCGAGGTGAAGCAGCTAAATACGGATATGCAATCGAGATTGCCGATGAAAAAGAAATGGTCGTGGATACGATCGGCAATATGAAACTCAAAGTAATACTCTATCGTTTGACGCCACAATGATACAAGAAACGATAGCGGAGAGCTCTCTCCGTGCAATACAGGAAAAAGTATTTCCCGGCTGCGTTATCGGCGTTGTTCGTGCCGGTGGGGAACGCGAGATTTCGCCGTTCGGGCGTTTTACGTATGAGTTGGATTCTCCGGTGGTTTGCGAAGACACGGTCTACGACCTCGCCTCTATAACCAAGTCCATCCCCACGGCATCGCTCGCGCTCACGTTGATGGGAGAGGGGAAATTGCGGCCCGCGGATAAAGTAGTGAAATATTTGCCGGAGCTGAAGAATGACTATGGCGCGACCATCGAAAATTTGCTGACCTATCGCGTCCGCGGGCCGCAGCTCTCGACGCTGAAAGATAAGACGCCCGATGAGGTGCTTTCGCACGTGTTTGAGCGCGGATTTGATGGTCCGCCCGGGAAACATTTGTATACGAACATTCCGGCATTCTTACTCGGCGTTGTTCTCGAACGGGTGACAGGCGACACGCTCGATGCTCTCGCGCGGAAATATTTCTTCGGGTCACTTGGCATGAAGGACACGACGTTTTTTTCCGCGGATATTTCACGGATTCCCCCGACTGAAGTTGTTGGCGGCCAAGAGGTTTGCGGCGTCGTTCACGACGAAAGCGCGCGCGTATTCTCTGCCCGGCATCGCGCCGTCGGCCACGCCGGATTATTCTCGACCGCACCCGATACACTCAATTTTCTCGAAGCATTACTCCAAGGCAAGCTTCCGGCAGTGATGGGCGGCGCGAGGAAACATTGGGGCTGGCAGAAAGCTGAACCGTGGTTTATGGGCTCTCACTTCGGCACTGGCGCTTTCGGCAAAACGGGCTTTACGGGAACGTCGGTCGCCGTTGACCCCGAACACGGGGTCGCGTTCGTCGTTCTCTCGAATCGTACGTACCCAAAGCGTCCACCCGACGCCGCCTCGATACACTCTGCCGTCAACATCTTTCGGGCTGATATTGCCGACATCCTACTCCGTTAATTTTTTGAAACAAACGTGCTCCCCGTTAGAAATAGGAAGCCTGCGCTTCCGAACGGCACGTCGAGTTTACAACTGTAATCACGTTTGCAAAAAGTATCTCCGTAACAGAAAATACCGAACTTCCGCAATTTCTAACGGGGTGCTACAGTGGCTCAATGTGTGGCATTTTTGCATACACCGGCAACAAAGGTAAAGAAGCGGGCGGAGTACTTCTCGACGGCCTGCTTTCTCTTGAATATCGCGGATACGACTCAGCCGGGATATTTACGCCGGAATCGGGCTCGGTACGTTCGCCTGGAGCGGTCGCGGAACTCCGCAAGAAAATGCCAAAGGACTTTGCAGGCAAGAGCGGCATCGCTCATTTGCGCTGGGCAACGCACGGCGAGCCGACCGAAAAGAATGCCCACCCGCACGGGAGTTGCGACGGTGAGATATGGGTCGTACACAACGGCATCATTGAGAATTTTAAAGAATTAAAGGCAAAGCTCGAAAGGGCGGGGCACACATTCAGCTCGGATACCGACACCGAGGTGCTCACGCACTTGATTGAAGAACACTTGAAGCACGAGAAAAGTTTCGAGAAGGCCGCACTCGCGGCACTCAATGAAGTGCGCGGGACGTACGGTATCGCGCTGCAATACAAGAAAGAACCGGACCGCATCATCGCCGCGCGCATGGGTTCGCCAATCGTATTGGGGCTCGGCGATGGCGAGCACTTCATCGCATCGGACCCAACGCCCATCCTCCCGCACACTCGCAAGGTTGTCTTTCTCGAAGATGGCGAGGTCGCCGTCATTTCGCCCGACGGACACAGAATATTCAAGCTTGATTCGACAAAGGTAAAGCGTGACGCCACCGACATCGATTGGAGCGCGGAAGCGGCGCAAAAGGGCGGCTACGAACATTTCATGCTGAAGGAAATTATGGAGGGGCCGGAGGTGATAGAAAATACGTTGCGCGGGAGGCTCATTCCCGAAAAAGGATTGGCGAAGCTCGGTGGATTGGAAACCGTCGCGAAGCAGCTGGAAAAGATTGACCGCATCATTATCGTTGCCTGCGGGACAGCATCCTACGCGGCGCAGGTCGGCGAGTATATGCTCGAAGAACACGCCCGCATTCCGGTGGAGGTCGAGATTGGCTCCGAATTTCGCTACAAGAAACCTGTTGTCAACGAACGAACAGCTGTTCTGGCCATCTCCCAGTCGGGAGAAACACTTGATACGCTCGAGGCTGTCCGCGAGGGTAAACGGCACGGAGCGCTCACGCTCGGCATAGTGAACGCCGTCGGTTCGACAATTGCCCGCGAAACGGATGCCGGCGTTTACAATCATGCGGGGCCGGAAGTAAGCGTCGCCTCCACCAAAGCATTTCTCTCGCAACTTACTGCGCTCGCGCTCTTTACGATATTCCTCGGACGGCAGCGTGGAATGACAGCCGCGCAAGGCAAGGAAATTGCCCGCGCGCTCAAGGAGCTCCCGAAAAAAATCCAGGCGATACTGGATACAAAAGAGGAGATACAGAAGCTGGCCAAGAAATATGCGCACGCGCGCGATTTTCTGTACATCGGTCGCAAATACAATTATCCCATCGCGTATGAGGGGGCCATCAAGCTCAAGGAAATTTCCTATATCCACGCCGAAGGTTGCGGCGCGGGTGAGATGAAGCATGGCCCCATCGCGATGATAGACGAGAATTTCCCGACGATGGCTATCGCGCCGAAGGACAGCATGTATGAAAAAATGATATCCAATATCCACGAGATAAAAGCGCGCAAAGGGCCGGTCATTGCGGTCGCGACAGAAGGGGACAAAGAGATAGCAAAACTTGCCGATGACGTCATCTACGTACCTGAGACGCTTGAAATGCTATCGCCGATACTGAATGTCGTACCGCTCCAGCTGTTCGCCTATTACTTCGCCAAAGAAAAAGGCCTCAATGTGGACCGCCCCCGCAATCTCGCGAAGTCAGTTACCGTCGAATAAACGATATGGCGTTAGTAGATATTGTTGGTTATGCGGCAACGATTATCGGGACGTCTCTGATGCTTCCTCAGGTGTACAAATCTTTTAAAACGAAAAGCGTTGAAGATGTGTCGTGGGGTATGTTGGTCATGTATTTTCTCAATTGTAGTCTTTGGCTCACGTATGGCGTGTTAATTGTGTCGACGCCGCTGGCGATGACGAATGCAATCGCGCTTGCTATCAGCGTTGTGCAAATTGGATTAAAAATTCGTTACTCAGGAACCGTTACGGCTCAGTAATAGTGAATTTTTCGACTAATTTGATTACGTCGTCCATCGTCTCCGCATACGCGTCCGCGCCGGTTTGCTCGTAGCCGTGCACGAGGTTGCCACGGTAGCCGATTACATATGCTCCAGAAGCTTTTCCGGCTTGTATACCAAAATTCGAGTCTTCAAGCACGATAGAGTGGTTTGGGTCGGCGTTTAGTGTTGCAAGTGCAGATACGTAGCCGTCGGGATGTGGTTTGCGCTTAAGCTCGGGATGTTCATAGAGCGACATGACGACCTCTAATTTATCCTTGAACGGCAGGCGCGGTAGGGCCTGATCGAGCCACTGCTGCGGTGATTGAGTTACGAGACCAAGGCGAAAACCCGTATCGTGCAATTTTTGTACAAGGACATCGGCATCTTTCGTAATAGGAGCGCGAGCGTAGACTTCCCGGGCCATTTCGTCGGCGATCTTGAGATACTCGGCCGGTTCGAAGACTGCACCTAACGACTTGGCACGCTCGATAACGTCGATAACTCCGATGCCGACAAAGCTTCCCATACGCGCGAAAATATCAGCCCCGAAGAATCTCGGCAGCTGCGTGCGTTCGAGTTCGTCCCAAACAGGTTCGCTGTCGATGAGCACACCGTCCATGTCGAAGATGAATGCCTTGTGCATCCCCGCATGATACCTGATTTCAACTTTCGTTGCACAGTTCTACTCTGACGCATAACACATACAGCCCTTTATATACCTACATACAAATATGACGGCCGTCCGATTTGTATGTATTTGATGATTTGTTTCTATAAGTCGAAATGTCTTTTGATCCACGCATCGTTCTCAATCTTTTCAACGATGGTATACAAAACATCTTTGCCGATGTGAAGATCAGCTTTCAAAAGTGCAATGAGATCCTCGCAATCATATGGGTATACCCAGACGCTCCCTTGAATGCACAAGAAACCCGATTCGCGCATGGTTCGGCGTAGAGAAGCGCGAATACTGCGTTTCCGCTCAGGAATATCAAAAATCACCATTCGGTAACGTTTATCCCATCGCCCTCCGCACTTGGCGCGAACAGCCGCTTTCTGTGCTTCGAATTCAAGGGCTCGCCGACCTTTCTCGGTGATACGGGCGTACTTCTTTCCATCGCGCTCTTCGAAGGCAATGAGACCTCTGTAGGCAAGACGCGAAAGTGCTGACCGGGTTTCCTCGCCGAATCTCTTTTTGCCTTTGCCGAGTTTTCCCAGTAGTTGCAGGGTATTCGGCGCGGCCATCGCGACAAGCAGTATTCCCGCAATGCCGATGCTCGCTAAGACGGCCTTTTGCACGTATCCCTTGCGTCTTTCAAATCGGGCAGCCGTTTCGAGTTTCCCCATACGTTATCTATCATAGAATATCATGACCACATGCAACTGTGACGGCCGTCATAGTTGCATGTGTGTAAGGGCGCGCTTATGTCGGGTCGGTATGTGCGCAAAATTCAATTCAATGTTGATTGCCCGGGCATTCTTACGAAGTCAGCGACAGTGGGATAACATATCACGCGATGATGTCCGGTGTAACACCCGTGCCGCTTACTTTTTCAGTTTGATTATTTTCTCCCACGGGCCTTCGCCTCGTCGAAGCGAGGCTGCGGCCTCGCGAAGGCGGGCGGCCAATATTTACTTAAGCTTCACAATCTTCTCCCATGGTCTTCCCGCTACTCCGAAGTGGCCATAGGCGGCGGTTTCTTTGTAGATGGGGCGGCGCAGGTCCAGCCGTTCGATGATTGCTTGCGGGCGGAAATCGAAATTCTTGGTCACGATGTGGGTTAGGTTCTTACCTTTCTCGTCGAACGCCTCTATCATGACGGGCTCCGCGCGGCCGATAGCGTAGGCGACCGATACCAGCGCTTTCTTGGCATAGCCGTTTGCGACGAGGTTCTTCGCGACAAAACGGCACATGTATGCGGCCGAGCGGTCCACCTTCATCGGCTCCTTACCCGAGAAACAGCCGCCACCGTGTGGCATAAGCCCACCGTAGGTGTCTACTTGGATTTTGCGGCCCGTGAGCCCCGCATCGGCTTCAAATCCTCCTTGCACAAACCGCCCCGTTGGATTGACGAGTATCTCGATATTTTTGAGCGAGCCGAGTATAGGCGTGAAGAGGTGCTTAATGAGCTGCTTACGTATCTCTTCCTGCGAGACTTTTTTGTCGTGCTGCGTGGAGCAAAGCGCAGTGATAACTTTGCCTTTTGAAATGGTCACCTGCGTCTTGCCGTCGGGCTTGAGCCATTTAAGCGTGCCGTCGCGGCGCAACTTTTCGAGCCGTCTCGCGAGCGCGTGCGCAAGTACGACGCCTTTCGGCAAATATTCTTTTGTCTCGTTCGTCGCGTAGCCGTACATGATGCCTTGGTCTCCTGCGCCTCCCGTATCCACTCCCATCGCGATGTCAGGGGATTGCTGCGCGACGCGCACAAACACCTCAAGCTTCTCGGTGTATCCGATGTCTTTATACACTTTGCGCGCTATCTTTTCGAAATCTATTTTCGCTTTTGTTTTCACTTCACCGCCTATCATGAGCGTGCCGTGGCTGCCGAAGGTCTCTACTCCCGCGCGGCTAAAAGGGTCCTGTGCGAGCATCGCATCAAGAATCGCGTCGGACATCTGGTCACACACTTTGTCAGGGTGTCCGCACGTGACGCTCTCAACGGTATATCGTTCGAGTAAGTGGAACATATGGAATAGTTTGTAGTTATTAGCTTGTAGCTTGTAGTAAATTCAAACACCTATAAACAATATCTCCCTTATAGGGAGATTCTTTCGACAAAAGCATCTTCCCGCTAGGGGCCGGATGGAGCACCTTACCTTCGGCAGGTTGCTGGCGAGTCATAAAGCCGGAACTCTCGTCGCACTCTTGATACGTATGGGGTGTGTGCGAGCATTCTAGCAAGGTCATTTCGTTCGTGCAATCCCACCCTTTACCCAGAAAGGGCGGGATGCAATACTGTCGCGATGCGGAAAATTATTCTCGCCTCCGTCTCGCCGTGGCGCAAAAAGATACTCTCGACGACGGGCATTCCGTTCACCGTGGAAGAAAGCGGCTATAAGGAAGACATGCGCATCCCGCTTGCGCCGCGCGTACTCGCGCGGCATCTTGCGCTCGGCAAAGCAAAGACCGCAGCGGCGCGTCACGCGGATGCAATCGTTATCGGTGCGGATACCTTCGTTGTGTACCGTGGCGCGCTCCTCGGGAAGCCGCATACTCCAAAGCGCGCCGCCCTGATGCTCGAGATGTTGAGCGGTAAGACACACACTATCCTTACGGGGTTTGCTGTCGTGGACTCTAAAACCGGTAAGCATATTTCGAAAACGGTAGGGACGCGCGTGAAATTCCGGAAGTTATCGCCGCAAGAGATTTCCTGGTACGTAAAGACGGGTGAACCGCTCAAAGCCGCCGGTGCGTACGTCATTCAGGGGAAGGGTGCCGCGTTGATAGAAAGAACGACGGGGGACCACAACAACATCGCCGGTCTGCCGCTTTCGGCCGTACTCGAAGCACTCAAGAAGTTTGGCGTGGAGTGATAGGGGTATACAATAAGCCATTATGAAAAAAGTCGTCCGGATAGGCGGGGGAAGCGGCGGATACACGCTTTTGCGCGGGCTCAAGGCGTTTCCGCTCGATATTACGGCGGTTTTCACCTCGTTCGACTCGGGCGGTTCTGCCGGGGTTTTGCGCGACGAGTTCGGCATTTTGCCGCCGGGCGATGTGCGCCGGGGATTGCTTGCGCTCGCGGACGAAGGGCAGGCGGAGATTCTCCGAGAACTTTTCAATTACCGTTTTCCCGCCAGAGGCAGGTCCTCCTCCGGAGGAGAAAATGGTCACAGCGCTTTGCATGGCCACAGTTTCGGCAATCTTTTCCTTGCGGCGCTCTCTTCTATCTACGGCGGCGAGATAGAAGGCATCCGCAAGGCCTCGGAGCTCCTCAATATCAAGGGAAAGGTCCTGCCCGTGTCTTTGGACAAATCGCATGTACACGCGGTACTGGAAGACGGCACCGAGATAGTAGGCGAGACCAACATCGACATTCCGAAACACGACGGTAATTTATGCATCAAGAATATATTTCTGGAACCGGAGGCGCGCATCTACGAGGAAACCGACAAGGCGATACGTGAGGCTGACCTCATTGTTATCGGTCCGGGAGATCTCTATTCGTCGCTTGTCCCGACACTTTGCGTAGGGGGAATGCAAGAATCTTTGCGGGCCAGCAAAGGGAAGAAGGTAGCCGTCTGCAATTTGATGACGAAGTGGGGAGAGACGCACGGGTTCGCCTGTTCCGATATGATAAAAGAACTTTTGCACTATAGCGGCATCGAAAAGTTCGATTACGTCATTTGTAATATACAGACCATGAGCTCCAAGCTTGCCGCGGCGTATGAGGAGGAAAAGAAGTATCCGATGAAATGCGATGCGGCGTTGGGTGATTATACGGCAAATCTGATAACCGGCGATTTCTTCTCAGAAGCGGATATCGCCCGGCATGATTCTGAAAAGATTGCCAAGATCATATCGGAGTTGTAACCTTTACATATGAGAATACGCACCTGGTGGGGGATTATAATCCTTCTTTTTATCGTCATCGTCGTCCTTGCATGGGTTCTTTTTGCGATGCCCGCGCGCGTTGAAGCGCCCACAGCCACATCCACGCCGCCCGCAGCGACATCCACACAGCCGCTTTCTGCAAGCGTGGTCGTTACTTCGCCGAAGGCCAATTCAACCGTAGGGAATATTTTTGTCGTTTCGGGGTCAGCTCCGGGCCCGTGGTACTTTGAGGCCTCGTTTCCCATCAAAATCGTTGATAAGGATAACAACTTCATAGGGCAGGGTATCGCCCAGGCACAGGGGGAGTGGATGACGACCGACCTCGTTACGTTTACGGCGACGGTCACCCTCGATGGCACATATTCGGGGCCAGCGACCGTTGTCCTCTTACGCGACAATCCTTCGGGAATGCCGGAAAACGACGATTCTGTTTCCATACCCGTTGTCATTCAATGAGTGCGACAAAAGAAAATGAACGAAAACTTCGAGTTCGCAAGCTTGTCGCGTACCTCAAAAAGGCCTATCCGGTGCCGAAAAGTGAGCTGAAACACCGGACACATTTCCAATTTGTCGTTGCGGTCATGATGTCGGCACAATGCACGGACAAAGTAGTAAACCGCGTGACTGACAAACTATTTAAGAAATATAAGACTGCCCTCGACTTCGCTCGGGCTAAACCGAAAGATTTAGAGAAAGAAATTTCGTCCGTCACATTCTTCCGCAATAAGGCGAAGGCGATAATTGCGGCGGCAATCAAAGTGGAGAGAGATTTTGCGGGTAAAGTACCCCGTACGGCAAAGGAATTACAGACGCTCCCCGGCGTCGGCTACAAAACAGCGCACGTGATATTGGGGGAGCTCTATGATAGCTGGGAGGGGATACCGACCGACACACACGTAAAGCGTTTCGCCAAGCGATTTGACCTGACCGACAACGAGGACCTTACGAAAATATCAAAAGACCTTGAGACATTGATTCCGAAAAAAGATTGGAAGTACGTCAACAACGGCCTCGTCCTCTACGGCCGCTACGTTTGCCCGGCGCGTCCGCACGATTGTCTCGTGCACCCGCTCACCAAGCTCTGGCCAGAGGCCGCCAAACGCTGGCCTAAGACGAAATAAGTTATACTTTCAACATGGCCGAGAAACTGTCCGTCTTCAACTTTCCCGCTGAAGAGAATAAAGTTTTGCGTGACAAATTACAGACTCTACGTGGCAATTACGGAGGGAACCCGATCATCGGCAACGTTATTTCAAATGTACAAAAAAGTAAGGAACTTTTGCACGCTATCTTGTCAAAGCATCTCCATAGGTCGATGACATCTAAAGATCCAGATTTTCTCTCATACTCAATATTTCAGTTTGATAATCGCGCGTGGAGCCAGCACGGAAAAGGGGCGAATAAAAACGCATTGATGGAAATTATTCCGGATGCAAAGACTGTTTTGGTTAACGACGAAGGGCTGCGGAATGAAGCTTTTATAAATAAGTTGGATATTCGCGTTTTAGCACTGCATTGCCTCATCCATGAGGTGAGTCATTCAATTGCAGTCCGAAGGAGGGCTCTCAAGGCCGTGCCCGGGGAGGGGTATGTGCTCCATGAAACGCAAGGCGTTCGGCATTCAATTGCGCCCGTGAGTGAAGTAATTGAATCTGTTGCAGAAGGCCGCTCTCGGGAATCAAAGGATTTCCTGGTATTTTTCGACGAAACGTTGAACGACGAGTTGGCAGAGGAAATCGTACGTGAACTATGTTCCACCACCGGTCTTTTCTCGAGTGCCGTGCTGGATACCTTTTATACCAACTGGAGAAGCCAAGGAGACCATTTTGGTGAATCTCAGCGGCTTCTCGACGGCATTACACGTTCTATGGCTGAAAAAACTGGGATAGAAGCAAAAACGATTCGGAATTCACTTCGACGCGCGATCACTGAAGGCCGTAACCTCTTTGTCGGTGACAGCGACATGCCAGCAATGGACGAAGTTATGGGGCAAGATTTTACAAGCGACCTTTCCAAAATACACGATCCGGTCTCGATTGGTGCTTTCATCAAGAAATATCGGCTTGAATAGAACGAAACCGTGACAGCGTGCCACGGTTTCATGTTTGTGCCGCCTTTGGCGGTCTTGAAGAACTTACTTGGCCGCGGCCTTGCGTTTGGGCTCGGGGAACTCGATGACCTCGTGCTTGCCCGGCTGCTGTTGCTCGGCAGGCGGCGCAATACGCTCGACGAGACCGACGATGCTGCGACGCATGTCCGAGTCCTTAATCCGCCAGAATGCCGTTATCAGCGCGAGCCCGTCAGGCGTCGCGAGGCAGTCGGTCACGTATGTCGGCGACGGCGCTTCGCCGGTCGTCTCCGCGCCTTCTCACTTCGACTTCGAGTGGAACTCGATCGGAGCGCCGTCGAAGAAGAACGACACCGGCACTTGCAGGATCAGCGATATTTGCTGTATGCGAGACGCACCGATGCGATTGGTGCCCTTCTCGTATTTCTGGACCTGCTGGAAGGTCAGACCGAGTGCCTCGGCAAGCTTTTCCTGCGACATCGAAAGCATCATCCGCCGCATGCGGACCTTCGATCCGACGTGTTTGTCGATCGCATTCGGCGCTTTCTTTTTCGTCGCGCCGGTTTTCGCTTTCGCCTTCGCTTTCGCAGGCTTCTTCTCTTTCGCCATGGTGGCGTTACCTCTTGTTGGAACAAAAAACGGCTCACTGAGCCGGTGTCGGAGTCTTCCGATCTCTCGTATCATAGCACACTATATTGCAAAAAGCAATACCCCTGGTTTTGTACAGGTTTAGAGCCGTCTACGGATGCGGCGCACGGTTTCAATGCCGTAGTTGAGCCAATATTTGGCGGTGAGTGGCATGTCTTGCGCATGCAGATACGCTTCAGCGAAGCCGCCGAAGCCCTTCTTGAAGAGCGAAAGGCCCGCCCATGCGTGTTTCGGCTTATTGTCCGGCGATATACCCCAGAAATTGTAGAGTGTGCAGCCGCGCTTCTTTGCTTCCTGAATGACCCGCCACTGGAGAAGGTAAGAGGCGTTGATGTCGTTGAACTTTTGGAGCGAGCCGCTGTGATGGTAGAAAGCTTGTCCGTTGTAAAAAATAATTATCGCCGCAGCGGTGAGCTCACCACGGTATTTCCCGAAGAAGAATACGGCCTGACCGCCTTGGCTGAATAATTCAAATTCTGTCTTCAGGTATTCTTTGCTAAAGGGAGTGAATTGTTGTCTCTGCACAGTTGCCGAATAGACCGAGGCGAATTGTTCCATATCTGCCGGATCGGAGCTCTGGGTAATTTCCACTCCTTCCCTTTCCATTTTCTTAATGAGGTAGCGGGTCGTTTTGCGCATCTCTTTGAGAAGCACGTCTTCCGGCTTCGTTATGTCGAGCATCCACGAAATTTCCGGATGCATGTGTATCGGCGCGTCGCGGAAACCAAGGCGCCGGTACATCGCCTTATTCGCATCGTTCGCTTCCGAGAGGGGGCAAAAGCGGATGAAATCGCACTTTTCTTCGCGTGCGATGTGGGTTGAGTAACGCACGAGTTCGGAGAGAGTCGGCTCTTCGTCCGCCGCCCTCGAGATTACGGGACCGTGCGGACATACCAGAAATGTTCCGCGCCGCGCACCTATCTTTATGAACAATCCGATCCCCACCAATGTCTCGTCTTGGTAGACACCGGCGCGGAATATTTTAGAACCCGTCTGTTCGTAATGTTGACCCCACTTCCAAGAGTGTAAAAAACTATGCGGTTGTTGTTTGCTCAAGAATTTTTCCCAAACCTCTTCATCTTGAATGAGCTGCACCGGATACTCGTTGCTTCCTTCTGACCGGAGCCATTGGTTCACGTGCATCGCAATGTTCTCCGCATCCGCGACTGATATGTTGATATGTGTCGGCAGGTTTACCATCATCCGGGCAATTTTCTCCGCGGTAGGGCACTGTCCCCGGTAATCAGTGCGGTTCAAGAATCGTTTCGGTCCCACCGGTGCGTCATACCAGACGTCGCCGACGTACACATTCCTCGCTTTCAGGTATTCGATGAGGTCATCACGTTGTTCAAAGAGGATGGGGAATCGGAGATTAGTAGACCGCGCAAGAAGAGCGACATCTTCGGATACAAGCAGACTTTTGTCTATGACTCCCGCATACACCGCTGCAATCTCGCGCCTGTGCTGCGTAATTTTCTCCAAGGTCGAATATTGACGCAGTATTTCTGTGCAGTACCACGACGGGAGTTCGTGGGCATCGCTGGAGCCGGCATCGGGAAGCGGCCGCGAGAGGATGCGAAGGCCGCGGAATAAACCGTGAACAATCGCACCGATGTACAGAGAATGTGCTGCCCGAATTTTCCAGGCGAGCAGCGGGTACAGGCGGTCTTTGAGTTGTTGTGTAAGGGGGACTTTTTTTGGAAGCGCGGTCATTTCCTGATATTTCTTATTACGAATGATGAGTGCGCCACCCGCGACCGCGTCTATCACTTTGTCCTGGCTGAACGAAAGAATGACGAAGTCTCCGACTGTTCCGGCTTCCGCTCCGTTTGCGTACGTTGTGCCGATAGAATGCGCGACGTCTTCTATCAGCACGAGTCCGCGCTCCCTACACAACGAAGCTATTCCTTCTATATCACACGGAAGGCCGAGCGTGTTTTGAATGACCACCGCCTTGATGGCCGGGTTTGATGTAAGTGCTTCCCGCAATATTTGTGCGGAGAAGTTGAGTGACGTGTCGGAAATATCGAGATAGTGGCATGTGTGACCGCTCTCCTGAACCGCCTGATACACGGCCCAGCAGGTATAGCCGTTGATAGCGACAGCGGCATTTTCAGGGACAGAAGAAAGCGCCAACCGCAAGGCTTCGCGGCCTTTGTACATGAGAATTGCCCGGCCGCCATAACGCGTTTCCAGGTATTCCGTCAGACGCTTCTTGGCGGAAGCCCCGCCGCCGGCGAAAAGTATCCGAAGAGCGGAAGAAAAAGTGTGATTCGAACCAAGTGAATTGAACGTACTCATTGCATTGAGAGCTCGCTTACAAGCAGCTCGGCGACCTTTTCGGGATGAGTGATATGCGGCGAGTGCCGCGCGCCGGGGACGGTGACCATCCGCGAGCCGCGAACACCTTCGTGTATCGTTTTACCTGCGGAAAGCGGCGTCGTCGCGTCGCCCTCACCCCAGATGATAAACGTCGGACACTGTATCTTGTTCAGGACAAGGGAGAGGTCAGTAGTCATAAGATTCGCCATGGTCTTTCTCATTTCAGGGGTTGCGGCGCGGTAGTCGTTCTCGCGTATCACTTTGTACACAAGATCCCGCATCGTTTCCGAACGCGTAAGTACATGCCCGACCTTGGATACTACTCTGAAGAAGTCTCTCTTGAAACGGCGCAGTCCGGTCGGCGGAATACCGGAGCTGTCTTCGAGTATGAGACGTGCGACTTTTTCGGGATGTTTCGCCGTGAACGCGAGCGAGATGCGTCCGCCGTTGGAATGTCCGTAGAGTACGACTTTGTCATGAGCGGCCGTTTTCTCTTCCAGCCATTTCACGTAATCTTCCATGGTCCACACGGGATTTGTGCCGTCCGTAAGCCCGGGAATAAGGAGGAATTCGTAATCGACGCCGCGGGAGGAAAGTATCTCCAAAAGGGGCCGCCAGGTGTCGGTCTGATACGTCCACCCATGCAAGATAAACATTTTCATCCCACTCTTTCTATACCGGTAATGGTTTTCATGCAAAAAATATATGAAAGGGCGGGATTCATAGTCCAAAATTCTTTCTGCGTTTCTCCCATACTTTTTCGCGCCGGCACAACTTCGCCGCGTCGTCTTCATCCAGAAGCAGGTTCTCTATGATACCCTCCAAAAACCGCGCGCCTTTAAAGACAATTATTTCTCCGCCGCGTATTTCAGATGCGAGGTATTGTAGCGCCTCCTTCGGGTTGATGAACGATTCGGTGACTCCGCCGAAGCCTGCGGCATCGAGCGCGGGCTTGGTGTATGCGCGCATGCGGGGCCCCACCATAATGATGCGCGTGAGGTCGATCGTATTAAGAATTTGCGCAAGCCGCTCATGTTCCTCTTTCTCAAACCCGCCCTGCTCGGTGAGATCGCCGAGCACCAGCCATTTTTCTCCGGGCAATTTCTCCGCCATGCGTACTATCGCAGCGACAGAATCCACGTTCGCGTTGTAACTGCTATCTACGATGGTCGTGTTCTTAATCCCGCGGAATAACGAGCTTCTGCCCGGAGGCATCGTGAGCCCCGAGAGGTCGCCCGGTTGCACGCCGAAATAGTCGGCGATTTTGACGGACGCGGCAATCGCATAGAACGTTTCTCTGGGGAGCAAGAATGGTGTGCGATACGCTATTCCGCCGATATTGAATTCACTGCCGCTTGTGCTGACGGCGTGACTCACGAGCAGCTCTTCCTCTTTCATCTCGTGGACTTTGGCACGCGTCCGGTGCAACTGCCGGGTGATGAGGGGGCTGTCGGCATTCACGATAGCGAGTCGCGTCGTGTGCTCTATGAAGCCTCCGAATTCATACGCTATTGCTTCGTCGATGCTCCTGAACGGACCGTTGTTCACAGTTTTCTCAAAGAGCATGCTGTGCGTACGCGCGACGCTCAGGCAAACGCTTACCTCGGGGCGCAAAAGCGAGCCCAAAAAATCGCCCTCACCCGGCCTGTCGCCGTCCACCTCCACGACGTATATCTTTTCGTCGTAAGGTTTCTTCCACGCCACAAGCGGTGCCGCGAAGGCAAGCCAAATCCACTCTACGAGCGAGAAGCTGGAGCGCTTCAATCCCAAGATATCGAAGGGGACTCCGAAGGCGCTGTTGGCATGGTGCGAATATCTCGCACTCGCACCGATCTGTGCTTCGGTGAGATGCAAGCAGACGGTCTTCCCGTTGGAGCCGGTAATAAGGACGACGTGCGGGTCCCACCTCCGCAGGCGGATACGGGCGAAAAACCTGAAATATCGGGCTACGGTGAAATGAAGGGCGGTCTTTATTTGTTGCACCATTAAGCCCCAGAATACTAAATTAATGACGCCCTCGCCATGAGTCGCGCGTGGCGGTAGTATGACTGCATGAAAGAGAAGCGGCGTGTTGCGATATTCGACGTGGACGGCACCATCTTTCGTTCAAGTCTTCTCATCCAAGTCGTTAACCGGCTCATCGAAAAAGAGGTTTTTCCGCCGTCGACGCGCCGCGTATATGAGCGCGAATACGAGCGGTGGCTCAACCGTGAGGGCGATTACGACGAATACATAGGCGCTGTCGTGAGAGCGTTCGTTAAACATTTAAAGGGTGTGCATTACAGCGCGCTTGCCGACGCCGCAGAGGAGGTCGTTGACGAGCAGTCGAAGCGCGTGTACCGGTATACGCGGGATCTCCTGAAGGATCTCAAGAAGCGCGGCCACTTCCTGCTCGCCGTATCGCACTCGCCAAAGACGGTACTGGACAAATTTTGTCCGCGTCTCGGATTCGACAAAACGTACGGCATGCTCTACGAGCTGGGGCCGCAAGAATGCTTTACGGGAAATATCGTTGAAGAACATCTGATACTCAATAAAGCCGCCATCGTCCGCCGCGCCGTCGAAAAGGAAAACTTGACGCTCCAGCACTCGATAGGGGTGGGGGACACCGAGACGGACATCCCATTCCTCGAAATGGTAGCGAAGCCGATTTGCTTCAATCCGAATTCAAAACTCTATCGCTATGCCAAACGTATGAAATGGGATGTCGTTGTTGAAAGAAAGGATGTTGTCTATGAGCTCTAGTCGGATCCTTAAGTTCCGACAAACTGTTTGGCAATACTGGAAAGCGCACGGACGACATGATTTACCGTGGCGGAAAACAAAAGACCCGTACCGCATTCTTGTTTCCGAAGTGATGCTACAACAAACGCAGGTGCCGCGTGTCATCGAAAAGTACAAAGAATTCTTGAGAAAGTTCCCGACCGTTCACGCGCTCGCCAAAGCGTCACTCGCGGATGTGTTGAAAGCGTGGAGCGGGCTCGGCTACAACAGGCGGGCGAAGTACCTGCACGACGCGGCAAAAGCAATCATTCGCGACCATGAGCGTCCGTACTTATCTAATGCGGTCGTCCTAGATAAGTACAAGGGAATTGGTCCGTACACCGCGTCGGCCGTGCGCGTGTTCGCATACAACGAACCCGATATGCTCATCGAAACCAACATCCGCGCCGCTTTCATCCACCACTTCTATTCTAGTGTTTTGCAAAAGACTGCAATAGCAGATGCGGCTTTGTTGCCGGTCGTAACGGAGGCGGCAGAGGGGCAAGACCCAAGAAAGTGGCATTGGGCGCTTATGGATTATGGCGCATACCTCAAACGGTCAGGCGTCCGCAACAACCACCGCAGTGCGCATTACACGAAGCAATCAAAATTCGAAGGTTCGCTTCGCCAAGTCCGCGGGACCATTTTGCGCGAATTGCATTCCGGTTCGAAAACAGCGTTAACTCTCTATTCTCTAATTCGCGCGAATAAGCGAATAGCAGGGAAGGCGTTGGAAGGGCTCGCGCGCGATGGGCTTATCGTGAAGGAAAAGAGGAAGCCTGCCCGGCCAGGGTGGCGGATTGCCTGATGTTCCTTATTGCCGCGGCCGCGAGAATAAGGAATATGGATACTATATAAAGCAAAGCGGCAAGGAGGTCTTGCCGCCTTGCCGCAGATATAGCTGCCAGCGCGCTTCTCAGAACAGGAAATTGTCAGCGAGTTAGCCTTTGGGTTTTCCGTCGCTTGACGTTTGCTTCTCGCGCGCGTCGGCCGTAAGTTGCATGTGTCGAGCTTTTTGTTCCCAATACGCTTTCTTGGCGAGAATCAAGCCCGACGTGCGCCAAATTATGGCGCACAAACTCCATGCAGCGAAGGCCGCTGAGCCAAGAGCGAACAGCAGCAGTATTTGCGTAAGCAAAGATAATTGCGAAGGATCCATTTGCGAACTCCGGGTGAGAGTTAATTTTGACCAGAGGCGTGCCTCCGGACACCGTTATATAACATGTAATGTTCAATGTCAAACGCTGACGATCACCGGAATCACGATAGGGCGCCTCACCCCATTAGAAAGCTTCGCTTCTAACGGGGCAAGTCGATGCGCTTAGATACTGACTATTACGGGGATAACAATAGGTCTTTTCATTGTACGTTGTAACAGGAATTGGGAAACCGCGTCGGCTAGGTCTTCTCTTGCGGCGTCGAGGTCTGCGGCTCGCGGGTTGCGCAGCGACGTCTCTACTGATTTGCGGATGATGAGACGCGTCTGGTCCATGAGGTCTTTGTTGTCGCGCAGATAGACGAACCCGCGCGAGATGATGTCGGGGGATTTGTGGAGCTTGCCCGTGCGACGGTCTACCGTCGCGACGACGACACAGAAGCCTTCCTGACCGAGCGCTTTTCTGTCACGCATCAGGACATCGGAGAGTTCCGAGACGGTCGTGCCTTCAACGACGCGCAGTTCTGCAGGTGCTTTGAGCGCATGCTTCAATATCTTCTCGGCATTTTTTATCTCAATGATGGAGCTGTTGTCGGGGATACAAATGTTCTCCGATTTGACACCCATTTCGACGGCGAGGTCGGCGTGCACACGCAACATGTAGTGATACCCGTGAACGGGGATGAAGAATTTCGGCCTTATTTGGCTGTGTATCCATGCCGCTTCTTCGCGGTTGCCGTGGCCGGATGCATGCACATCGGAGGCGTGGTAGGTGATGATATGTGCTCCCTGACGCGAGAGGTTGTCTTTGAGCTTTTGCACTGCGCGCTCGTTGCCGGGAATGACCGACGAAGAGAGCACGACGGTATCGGTCGGCTGAAGACGGATGTATTTGTGCGTCTTGTTGCCGATGCGGGCGAGCGATGCGAACTCGTCTCCCTGAGCGCCTGTCGCAAGGATGATGAGCCGTTCCGGCGGATATTGATTCATGTTCTCGACGGCGACGACGGTGTCATCTTTGTATTTGATGATACCTATTTCCCGCGCTATCTCGATGTTGGTGCGCATACTGCGTCCGTCGATGACGATTTTTTTGCCGTACTCCTCGGCAAAATGCACGACGCGGATGAGCCGCTCCAAGTGGGAAGCGAACATCGCGATAACAAGCCGGCCTTTTGAATCTTTGATTATTTTTTCGAGAGTGGTGTAGACAGTTGATTCAGGAATAGAGAATCCCGGCTGCCAGACGTTCGTGCTGTCCATGAGCAGGGCGAGTACTTTGCGGTTCTTGAATATACCGAATTCGCGCTTCTCCTCGGCCGACGGCTCGCCGTCGAGGTGGTTCAACTTGATGTCTCCGGTATACACCACGTCGCCCCACGGGGTCTCGATGATGATGCCCATCGAATCAGGCACTGTGTGCGTGACGCCGAAAAATCGTATCGTCGCGGCGCCGAGCTTGATGACTTCGTCCCTCTCTACTTCGCGGATGTTCACGGGCGATGTCTGCGTGAATTCTTCCTGGCGCTTCTTTATCATCATGCCCGTAAGTTTGCGCGTGTAGATGGTCGGGTTGCCGATGCGGTCGATGATGTAGGGGATGCCGCCGATGTGGTCGAGGTGACCGTGTCCGATGAGCAGACCGCGGATCTTGTCGCGGCGCTCCTCGAGGTAGCCGGTGTTCGGCAGGATGTAATCGATGCCCGGGGTTTCTCCTTCGGAGAAGGCGAATCCGCAGTCGAGGATGAAAATATCGTCGCCGAATTCCACGGCCGTCATGTTGCGTCCTATCTCTTCGACGCCGCCCAAAGGAATAATGCGCACGGTGTCGGGTGAGGGGGGTGGAATGGGAGCGCCCGCTTGTTTACGTTGGGAGGGCGCCTGGTGCTCGACGCGGGTTTTTCCGCGGCGCGGCGGATGATTGGGACGACCGAAATGTCTGGCCGGCCGGCCTGTCCGTGTCCCCGGCCTTCCTGCGGGGCGGGATGGCGGGCGGCTCCCCGGGCGGGCGTGGTGCGGGCGTGCGGGGCTCTGAGTGCGGCGCGGTCCGGGAGTTGCGCCTCCGGCGTGTCCAGAATCGTTGGATGGTGGCAGTGGTTCCATATAATGAGTGTCTGATTAGAGGACGGTTAGTAATTACCTGATAAATTAGTTACGCGAAAAAATACTCCAGACCTCTTCCGTGTCCGTGTACCACTGGTACACGTTCAGGAATCTCTCGGACGGCGTCGTGAGAGCACCGAGCTCTATGCCGCTGGCCGACGTGGGGACTACGTAAATGAAATCGGGGGCATACAAAAATACCGCGGGGTCGTCCTTTGCGACCGTGCTTGAGAATTGCGTATAGAGCTTCTCGCGCTCGTCCTTGTCGGTCGTCGCGCGCGCCTGCGTGAGCAGCGAGTCTGCCCGCAAATTCGTATAGAGTGCAAGATTGAGTCCCGGGTCGTTGCGCTGAGAAGAGTGCCAGAACGCGAAGAGGTCTGCCGTACGTCCGACGACTTCGCCGAAGAGTATCGCGTCGTACTGCCGCGGGCGGATGACGTTCACATTCAGGTCTGAAAGCGGGTACACCTGCACGGTTACCGCGACTCCGGCGGCACGCCAGGCCGCCGCAAGCGCGTTTACCGTCGCGACCAGCTCAGGTTCGTCGGCGGTCGCCAGTGCGAAGGACAGTGTCAGCTTTCCGCCGGAGGCCGATCCTCCTCCGGAGGACTTTTTGCTCCACACACCGGCCTTCTCGTCGAACGTCCAACCGCCGCGCGCAAGGATGGAGCGCGCAGCGTCAACGGATGCGCTATCCGGAGTGCTCGTCGCATTCGCGCCAGTTTCTCGTTTGCGGAAAAGAGTCGGAGTTGCCGGTACGGTCGTACCGATAACTCCGGGCGGAATGGGTCCGTCGAGAACCGCACCATATCCGCCGAGGACCGCGTCCACAATACTTCGTTTGTCGACAGCCGCTTCAAGCGCCGCGCGTACGGAGGCGTCGGCAAGAACGGGAGCACGACTTTGGTTGAAAAAGACGCCGAAGACCCGCGGCAATGCGACGTTGGCCAAACTAAAGTCCGTCCGCTTCACGGCGGAAAGATCCGACGGTGTCATGCCCGCTATCGCGTCTATCTGGCCGGCTTCGAATGCTTTGAGTATCGATTCCCGGTTGGGGTAAAAAATGAAGGTAATACGTTTGAGATAAGCCTTGCCGAGTGCGAATTTCGAAAACGGAACGAGTTGGTAGCGGGTTGCCGAACCGGTACTGTCGGTCGACACGCTCTCAATACGGTACGGCCCGCTTCCGATCGGGTGTGTGTTGACCGGACTGAAAGGAAATTCTTCAGCGGATACATTTTGCCAGACGCGTTTCGGCAGAATGCCGAGCGAAGTGTTCTCGATGAACGGCGCGTAAGCGTGCGAAAGTTTAAAAACCACCGTGCGCGGGTCTGGAGAGGATACTCGGACTCCCTCCCAATCGGCCCGTCGCGGGCTCTTGATGTCGGGATTCTGCGCTGCCGCTATCGTGAAAAGTACATCGTCTGCCGTGACGGGCGTGCCGTCGTGGAAGGTTGCGTTCTCACGGAGCTTGAAGGTGTATGTCGTGCCGTCCTCCGAGATCGTGTAGCTTTCCGCGAGGTCCGGGACGACGCCGCCCGAAAGTGAGCGCGTGAGGCCCGAGTAGACGAGCTGTGTAAGGTCTTCATCGGGCTGCGAGAGTGTGAGAATCGGATTCACGAACCGCGCCGGGCCGACCTCTCCTTCGATGAGCTCTCCGCCGGAAGCGGGTACCGTGACGGAGACCGCGGAGTTCAGTCCCGCAAGAAGTGCGAGGGTAGAAAACCCGAGAATGACCGTAAGACCGTAGAGGGCGAGCCGTTCACCCGGAGAGAGCGCCCGGAGAAGGTCCTCCAAGAGCGAAACGCGCCAGATAGAGCGCTCTTTGATGAGTGTCTTTTTTACCGGCGACGTAGAGCGAGTAAGGTGCGAAAGCTCGGCTTTCGTACCTTCGAGCCGAGGAGTCCGAGGACCGGACTGGTTTACGTCTTGAGTTTTGTCGGAATAGGAGTCGTAATCAGAATCCATAGCATGGTAGCGCTCCTACGTATGTACCCACCGAAACGGCGGACATGCGCGTTAGCGCCTAGCTGATGATTAAATTGATGAGTGCCGAGAGTGTGAAGAGGATACCGAGGACGATAGTAACATGGAACAGGGTCCGCTCCAAACCACGACGCGTGTGGAAACCCGACGAGAAGTTGTCCGCACCGAATGCCCCGCCGAGCGATGCGCCTGTGCGCTGCAAAAGAATAGCAACGATAAGAAGGCCGGAGAGGCCTATCTGTATAAAAGGCAGTGCTGTCTGGAGCCAAACCATCCCGAAGAGCCTAGCACAGCTCTCTAAAACAATCAAATTAATTATATCATCCCACGGGGCACTGTCAAGTTGCCGCATGCACGACATTCAACTATATTGAGCACTCGACGGGACAGACCCTCCAGGCGAACGTTATAAGAAATAATTAATAAGAAGCATTTGATATGAAAAAAGTCGCGAAAGAATCAAAGATGAACATGCAGCTTCTCGGCGACCGGGTGTTGGTGCGTCCGGAGGAAGCGATGAAAAAAACGGCATCGGGTATTCTCATTCCCGACGCCGCCAAGCAAGAGAAAGCGACGCGCGGCGTGGTGCTTGCCGTCGGTCCCGGCAGGATGAACGACGACGGAAAGGTTTTACCGATGTCGCTGAAGGTCGGGCAAAAAGTATATTTCAATCCCGGCTGGGAGAGCGAGATAGAAGTGGACGACGAAAAACTCCACCTTATTCACGAGAGCGATGTCAAAGCGATTATTAAATAGCTTGCAGCTGGTAGCTGGTAGCTGGTAGAAAATTCAAAAAGTCATATGGCTAAGCAGGTAATATTCGATGAAGCAGTACGCAGCGCTCTGAAGCGCGGAGTAGACATCGTCGCGGCGGCGGTCAAAGTCACGCTCGGACCGAAAGGCCGCAACGTCGCCCTCGACAAATCATGGGGCGGGCCGACCATTACCAACGACGGCGTTTCCATCGCCAAAGAGATAACACTCGCGGACAAATTCGAGAACATGGGAGCGAGCATTGTGAAAGAAGTCGCCACCAAGACCAACGACAAAGCGGGGGACGGCACGACGACGGCGGTCGTGCTCACGCAGGCCATTATTCATGAGGGCTTGAAACGCACGGCGCTCGGCGCCAACGCGATGATGGTGCGCCGCGGCATCGAAGCGGCCGCCAAAGACGCTGTTGATGAATTAAAGAAAATGGCGCGCGAGGTGAAGGGGAAGAACGATATCCGCCAAGTGGCGACTATTTCCGCGGAATCGGAAGAGCTCGGCAAAATAATCGCGGATACGGTGGAGAAGGTTGGCAAAGATGGCGTCGTCACTGTGGAGGAGTCGCAGTCATTCGGCATCGATTCTGACTTCGTGGACGGCATGGAATTTGACAAGGGCTACGTCTCCGCCTACATGATAACGAACGCGGAGCGCATGGAAGCTGAAGCAAAAGATGTCTCTATCCTCATCACTGATAAAAAAATATCAACGGTCAAAGACATTTTGCCGTTGCTCGAGAAGCTGGCGCAAAGCGGTAAGAGGGACCTCGTCATCATTGCGGACGATGTGGACGGGGAGGCGCTTGCGACGTTCGTCGTCAACAAATTGAAGGGCGTATTCAACGTGCTCGCGGTCAAAGCGCCGGGCTACGGCGACCGCAAAAAAGAGATGCTCGCGGACATCGCCATCACGGTCGGCGGTCAGGTAATCACAGAGGACCTAGGCATTTCGCTCGAGAAGGCCGAAGTAACGATGCTCGGTCGTGCGAATCGCGTGGTCGCGACGAAAGATTCGACCATCATCGTCGGAGGCAAGGGGAAGCGTTCTGAAATCGAGGCGCGCATTTCACAGCTGCGCAAACAGGCTGAAAATACGGATTCGAAATTCGACAAAGAGAAATTGGATGAACGCATCGCGAAACTCTCGGGCGGCGTCGCGGTCATTCGCGTCGGCGCTGCGACGGAGACCGAGATGAAATATCTCAAGGACAAAATTGAAGATGCGGTCAATGCGACCAAGGCTGCTATCGCCGAAGGTATCGTGCCGGGCGGCGGCGCGGCTCTTGCGAAAGTCGGTGAGAAATTGGGAAAGAAAATTGATGCGAAAGCACACGATGAATACACTGTTGGTTACAGAATTCTTCTTACTGCGCTTTCAGCACCACTCTTGCAAATTGCCAAGAACGCCGGACGCGAAGATGCTGCGGTCGTCCTTAGGGATGTCGTTCACAAAGGGCCCGCGTTCGGATTCAACGCCTCTGCTGAATCAGACGAGGCATCTATCGTAGATATGTACGAAGCGGGCATACTCGACCCGGTAAAAGTCACAAGAAGCTGTGTAGAAAATGCCGCATCTGCGGCTGCCGTGCTCCTCACGACCGAAGCGGCCGTTGCCGATATTCCTGAAGAAAAGAAGGCCACACCCGGCGGAATGCCGGGTGGGATGGAGGAAATGTGACCCCGCCCGAAGAGGGCGCCCGCAGGGGCCGAGTGTCTGCCGGAGGCAGATACGAGGCGGGTCAGGCACGCACAAGCTTGTGCGGGCCAGGGGCCACACCTCACTAGAGGTTGAAATTTTGAAAGACATCCACAGTGCGACCCGCCAACGGCGGGTCGCACTGTTATGATGTACGTATGCCGACCGCCCTGCGGGTAATTTTTCTCGTACCTCTGTGCGCCTTGCTCCTGTTCGCTTTTTCGACGACTGTATATGCGGCACCAGTCGATGCGGAGGGTAATTCCGACGGCAATCTCGACTGTCCGTCGCAGAGCTTTTATGTATACGTTAAGGGCGGTGGAAAGGTCATCGATGGCAAACCAAATTTGTACGGCAAGACATGCATCTCTCTTGAGAATAAAGATGTCGCAGCCAAAGGACACTGTGAGGGACCGAAAAACTGCAAAGCGGATCTCTGCGACGACAAGCCCTGTGCCTTGCCGCCGATTAAAGTCGAGGATGTCAAAAAGGCCGTGTACGGAGATACACCACCGCCGGCGGTCGTACCGCCACCTTCGCTTTCCGATAGGGGGGACGTAAGCGGCGGGCTGCCGCAGAATCCCATACCGCCGGGTACGAACCAGTCGTTGGTGGATCAGGCGCTCTTCAATCCGACGCCGCTCGCCGAACAAAAGGATACTCCCCCCCCCTCGGCAAATTCCGTGGGTGAGGTACTAAAACGAGCCGACACGCAGCCCGGGGTTATAGACAAAATCCGCGACTTCTTCTCGCCCGCGCCGCTAAATCCGAATCAAGATACGTTCCAGCTCCAGCCGACGAAATACGACGACTTCGGAAATGAGATTCCGCAGACCGTCGGTCCGCAGACGGATTCGTTTATCGGTGCGGATTCGACGTTTACGGAAAACAAGGAACAAATGCAACTTACAGGAACGCCGACATGCGACGGCTGGATGAGCTGTATGAGAGAAAAGGTGAGCACGTTGTTCAATCCCAGCGAACTTGAAGAAGCGAAGGCCCGGAAGCTTGAGTCGAATTGGAATTTCGGCAACATGAAAAGTTGCAGCGGCGGCATATGCAGCGGATATCAATCGTTCTCGACGCCGGAGGAGGGGGCCAAGGCGGACATAAATAATATTGCCAAATGGGTTGATCGTGGCGACGATACGCTCAACAAGCTGATGAACAGGCTTTCGCCGTCCAATGATGGCAATGACACGAGGGGCATGGTGAATTATCTTTCGGATAAGCTCGGCATCTCGCCAAACACCAGGCTTGATCTCGGCAACGAAACGCAAATAGTCAACTTATTCAACGAGAAAGCCTTTCTCGAGCATAGCGTACGCGCGACCGACGTAATGCCGTCGCGGGAAATAATCGGCGCATATCAGGCAGTCGCGCAGAATTACGGTTTTCAGGGCGACTCCTTGGCCGTCTCCCAAGTGCCGCTTCCGCAGGACAATCCGCTTGTCGGCGGCTCGTACTCATACGGTCCGGGAGGAGCGTCCGGATTCGACAATCTGGCCGCTTACAACTATTTTAACGACGATAACACTGCCGCGTGGAATGAGGTCAAACTCAACGACGAGGCGGTGCGGCAGCAAATGTTTAATGACGCGGGGTTATCCGGCCTCGCACTCGAATATCCCTCGAATGACGCGCTTCGAATGAACCAGCCGGAGTATTCCCGGCAGGACCTGACGGTAAATACGAGCGCCGGGTTATCCGGCGGGTTGTCCGGTAGCTTAGCCGCCGATGTTTCACCTGCGGCCAAAGTGCCGGATATCCTCTCCGCCGACAACTTTGCCGAGTGGGCCGAAGTCGCTCGCACTGAAAATCTCGCGAGCAATAATCTCTTATCTGGTGACAACGCTGCCGCGTGGGATGAAGTCTCGCGCGATGATAAATTGGCCACGAACAATTTCTTTTCAAACAACAACGACACCGCGTGGGCCGAGGTTGCGCGAAACGAAAATTTCGCAAGTAACGACTATCTCTCCGGCGACAATGCCGACGCCTGGGAACAGGCCAAGCGTGACGACCAAGCCGTCATAGATCAGCAAAAACGGGACGCGGACCTCGCCGTCCTTATAGACAACGAGCAGAGGGTGTACGACGAGGCGGACAAGCAGGCGGCTTTGGACGAAGCGGCGCGAAACAACGTTGACAATGCCGCGAACGACACCGAGCGAATTGCCGCACTTGCCGAATATGACAAACAAAAAGCGGCGGCGGACGAAGCCGCACGTAACAATATTGACAATGCCGCGAACGACGCCGAGAGACGCGCGGCCCTCGTTGAGTACGACAATCAAAAAGCGGCCGAAGCTGAACAGGCGAGGAAACTTGAAGAGGCACGCAACAATGTCGATATCGCCGCGAACGACGCCGAGAGACGCGTGGCTATTGAAGAATATGACAAACAGAAAGCGCTCGAGGAAAATAAGATTATTGCGAGCAACGAGCAATACTTGAAAGACAGGCAAAACGCAGCCGCCCGGGCTCTCTCAGAAAGCGAGAAAAAGGCCAGTTACGACGTGGAACTGCGCAATGATTTCATCAACAACAGGGCAGTCGACGTATCGACCGACAAGGACGGTATCACGAAGTATAGATTTGGGAGTAAAGAAGACACCGACAAGTTCACCGAGCTAAACAACAGTGCGCGCAGCTCTATCAGCGACTACAAAACAGCTCTCGATGCGAAGAGTAACGCCGATAACGAGCTGCGAAGTTACATTGATCAAAATGATAAATCACCTGACCTTGGCGCTGTCTATCTCAAAACGCACCTGGAAAGCAATTTGAAAACAGCGGACCTTGAAGTGGACAGGGCAAGGCAGGATCTTGTGGTCGCAAGAAGCGCAGATCAGAGCGCGGTAATCGATATGGCATCGGGCCTGACGCAAAAGGACCTAACGGATGATGCGCAGGCCCGCCTTGATGCTGCAACCGCAAAAAGAGATAAAATTGCAGACGATATATCGAATGTCGCGAAGGGCAACATGACCCCGGAGTTAAAAGCGTTGGCCGACGGTCAAGAAGGCTACCTGGCAAAAGGGATGCGTGTCACTTCGGAGTTCATCAAGGGAGCGTTCAATGTGAAATCCTTGTTGAGTAGTGCGGTTGACGTCAATGCGCTGTCGCCTGAGCTTCGAGCCGCTTATGAACAAGCTCAGCCGCGGGCTTCGGTCATCGGCCAATTTGGCGCGTTCTGGGCAACGGACCTGGTAGACCGCTCCAGAGTGGAGCTCGCGCTTCAAGGATGGACAGATTTGACGCAAAAGGAGCAAGTAGAAAACTATGTCAACCCGTCGACGGCCGCGGACAGGGCTGGAAACATTGCGATGATTTGGCTTGAAGTGGGAGCTCCGGGAGCTGGTCGCGCGATCGGCATGCTTGCAAGTGAGGCCAGATTAGCGGCTGGAACCGAATCGGGAGTTGCCGCAGCGGGCGGAGATGCTCTCGGCGGGGGAGTGACCGGCGCTAGAGCCGGGGCTGTTTCGGGGTTGGATGCGAGCGAGGTTGGTCTGCGGGCGGCAGGGAAGGATGTCGCAGCCGCCCGCCCGGCTCCCATTTCAGAAAGTCCGGTATGGGATGCCAACGCCGGCAGCTGGAGAGATCCGAAGACGGGACGGTTCGCTGAGGCCCCGTCCGCTGAAGCTGCACCTGCAGCAACTCCAAAACCCGTTGAACCGGTGAGGATTCCGACAGAAGCCGAACTCGATCGGGCAGCGGTTGAACGAATGGCAGGGGAAGGACCTACGCCGGTAAAAACTCCCGCAGCTGAACCCGTCGCACCAAAAGCGGTCGAACCTGCGGCACCCGCGCCGGAGGTTGCATCTGCGGCGGAAAAGCCCTGGTACCAACGGCTACGTGAGTCAATTTTTGGCAAGAGCGAAACGCCGCCGGCGGCCGTAGAAGTACCGAGACCTGTCGAGCCCGCCCCACGGATAAGTGAGCCCGTGAGGGCGCCGACGCAGGCAGAACTCGACCAAGCCGCAGTTGAACGAATGGCAGGGGAAGGACCTACGCCGGTAAAAACTCTCGCGTCCGCGCCGGAATCTACGATCGGGAGGTCATATCCCGTTTCGTCCGATTCACCAGTAAGAAGTGTGGCCGCCGTGCCTCTGGACGACGCGATTGCCACCAAGACACTTACGAACGGGCAGCCGGACACGGTCACGTTGTACAGAGGCATCAATCAAAAGTACGACCCGAATTTTGCGGGTCCGGACCCATTTTTCACCCCCGACAAGAATGAGGCAGTACGATACGCATTGAGAAACGGAGGAAGCGAGCAGGAAATCGTCGCGATACAAGTTGACAAGAATGCTCTTCGCGACTTACAAGCGTATCGAGAGCTAGAAGGCGCGAGCGGAGGTAGGCCCCCTGGATTCGGTGAGCAGACAAATGGATACGTGCAGGTGCCGCAAGATTGGATAGCGCCTGGAACAAAAACACCGTCATTAACTGCGGAGATTGAGGGCGCTGGCAGTCGGCTTCAGCAGATAACAAAGGGGTATAATGACGAGGCCAACGCAGCAATCAGCGCAAGGGGTGCAGCAGGACAGCGAGTCGAGTTTGATTACAAGGCGGCAGGGGGCGATTGGAGTAAGCTTTCTTCGGCGGAAAAGCGGGCGCTGATTGAAAGTAATCCCGACTATATTGCCGCCCAACAACGAGTTGACATCGTTGCCGCAAATGAGAAGCAGGCGGTAAAGAAGCTCGCGAAAGAATATTTCCCGCCTGCTCCGACAGATGTCGTTCCCGCCGCGGAAAAATCGTGGTTGGGGAAGAAATGGGAAGACCTCAAGAGCTCGTTCGGGTATGGTGAAAACCCGCCGGTAGTCGAAACGCCAAAAGCCGCCGTTGCACCTGAGACTGTGCCTGCGCCAAAAGTGGACGCTCCGGCACCACGCGTCGAGCCCGCACCTCCCGAAATCGCGCCTACTCCAAAACCGGCTGAAGCTCCGGCAGCGAGAGCCGAACCGGCTCCGGTAGAAACAATCCCTCCCGCACCGGCAGCGGAATCGAAATCATGGTGGCAGTGGACTAAAGAGCGGTTGGGACTTAGTGAAAAGCCACCAGTAGCCGAACCGCCGGCGGCAGCAGAGACACCAAAAGCTGCTGTTGTGCCTGAGTCGGCGCCCGCGCCAAAAGTCGATGCTCCGGCCCCGCGAGTTGAGCCGGCACCTGCAGAAGTTGCGCCCGCGCCTAAAGCAGTTGAACCCGTGCCACCAACGCCTGAGCTCGCAACTGCTCCTGAAAAATCGTGGTGGCAGGGCATGAAGGAGCGTTTGGGATTCAGCGAAAAACCGCCGGCCCAAGCACCGCTTACTCAAGCCGAGCGCGATGCGCTCGTGGCGGGAGACCAGGGTCCGGTGGTGGAGAGAGCCGCCGCCGCGCCAAGGTCTGCCGAACCTCCGGCGCCGAAAGCCGAACCTGCGCCGGCAGAAACGACTCCCCCCGCGCGGGCAGCGACGGAGCCTGCGCCAATTGAGCCGGTCAAGCGAGGCAGTGGCGATGTTTCGAGACCGAACGCCGAGATAACCATGGGAGACGAAGGTCCCGTGGCACTGAGGTCGGGGGCGGAGAATCCTTCCGGCAAAGTATGGAACGACAGGACGCTTACGCGCGATGAATTTATTGCCGACTACAAAGCTGTCTACCCGAAAACCAGTCTCACCGATGCGCAGCTGGCAGAGCGATACGCCGCAGGCAAAAGGCTGAATCCGCAAACCGGTCAGTTGAAAGTCCCGGAGACGCCTGCACCGGCCGCGGCTACGACACCCGCAGGTACGCCCGCCGCGCCCGCAGTTGCGGGAACTCCATCATTACTCAGTCGTGCGGCGAGTTGGGTGGGGGACAACAAGAAAATCACGATGTGGGGCGTGGTCGGTGGACTTACTGCCTGGGTTTACTTCACACCCCCGCTGGTGCGTGCACCACTCGATTCGTTGCCGCCGGAGAACAAAGCTCCCGCTGCACCGGTCCCACCCGTCGTCGAGCCGCCTGCGAAAACTGAAGTGCCGCCCCCTGTTGTTCGCAAGGAAGTGCTGCCGCCGGTCACTCGGCGTGATGTGGTTCAAACGGGATATCCGGACAACCGCAACGGTGGCTCGGGTGATTTCTGCATATCAAGCGTGAATCCCGTCGTCGTAATACCTAACGTCAAACCCGGGCCGGGTTGCTACAACAACCCCGGGCAGAATTCCGCGTGGCGCACGTTCCCGCCGATGCCGCCCCCGCCTCCACCGTCTACACCTTCACCCACACCAACTCCAACGCCTACTCCGACACAACTGCCGGTGTCTCCAAAGCCGACGCCAACGCCGACCTCGACGCCGCCGGTCCTCCAACCGTACGCGACGCTCATCGCAAATCCATCTACGGTTTTGCCGGGCGGTAAATCACGCTTGATTTGGTCGAGCGTCAACACATCCGGCTGCGAACTCTTCGCTCCGGGAAGCGTATCGATGGCTACGACCACGCGCGGCTCGACATCCACACTCCCGCTCGCGACGACCACCCAATTCACGCTGAATTGCAGCGCCACATCGGGCGCCACCACCTCGGCGCAGACGACGGTGACTGTTCACTAATTTGCGGGCGGTGATATACTGGCGGATATGAATACCACATACATTTTAATAGGTGTTGTAGCCGCCGTCGCCGTCTGGGTCGGCGTCACGTACAACAGGTTCGTCACGCTTACTAATAGAGTGAAGGAGGGATGGTCTGATATAGAGGTGCAGATGAAGCGCAGATACGACCTCATTCCGAATCTCGTGGAGACGGTCAAGGGGTACGCCACGCACGAAGCGGGGACGTTGCAGAAGGTGACAGACATGCGTACGCGCGCGATGAATGCGACCGCACCGGCCGAAAAGGCGGAGGCGGAGAACATGCTCTCCGGCGCGCTCAAATCGCTCTTTGCGGTTTCGGAGAATTACCCCGACTTGAAGGCAAATACGAATTTCATCGAGCTCCAGCGCGAGCTCTCGGACACGGAGAACAAGATCCAGGCCGCGCGCCGCTTCTACAACGGCGTCGTGATGGAGTTGAATACCAAGTTGCAATCATTCCCGTCCAACCTCGTCGGCAACATGTTCGGCTTCAAGCAGAGTGATTTCTTCCAGCTCGGAGAGAACGAACAAGCGGCAAAAGAACCGGTAAAGGTCAGTTTCTAACGGTGCGTTTTTCCAGCCGGGCTTCCTTCGGGGGGTCCCTGTAGAAGGCGTGGTCGCCGATGTTTTTCAGCCAGGTGAGCCTTTTAAACACCTCCTTCGTGCGCTCGGTCATGCGCGTCTCGTTCGGGTCGTACTCGTTCCAATCCGCGCGCTTATAGAAGAACGTCTCGGGGGAAAGTCCGGTAATCGGCGAGAGTTGGGCGACTATTTGTGCGGCGGATTTCCCTTTGAAGCGCGAGGCGAAGACGTCTGCGAGTTGCTGGACGCCTCTAAGTGCCACACCTTCGAGTTTCTTCTCGTTCGCCGTCCAAGTGAACTGATGCTTCGCGTAGATAACTTCGTGCATCGTGCTGCCCCAGCGTCCCGAGGCGAGGCGCGCAAAGGTGACCTGCGCCACTGCGAGCTGTCCCATCGGTCCTTCGATGCCGGCCTCAAAGAAAACGTTCTTCGCAACCAGCTCGAAATCTTTTTTGGAAAATCCCTGCTCCGCGCTTTGTTCGATGCGCGAATGCAGCTGCTTTTCGGCGGCCGTAGCATCTCCCGGCATTGCGGTATACAGCGTCATCGCCGCAAATGTTGTGCGAAGACCTTTCACCATCGTGTCCGCCACCGCGTCGGCGGATATTTCTATTTCCTTGCCCGATTCGTCTTTGAGAAAATCGTCGAACAATTTCCTGGCCCCTCTGATTTGCTCCGGTTTGACACGGTCCATGCCCATGGGGAAAAGTATACCCCGTGAGATACACATCTCGAACGTGCAGGAGATGACAGTCTTGCTACCTCACGGGGTGTACCTCCCTCGCGTTGAGTTCGTCTGTGGGCGTATTATAGTGTTGATATGAGACCTCTCTCCGTGCTTCGGAGCAGGAATGCTTTCTGTGCATGGACGCTCATCGGCGCGTCCCTTTTCTTCCTGTTCACGACGACGATTGCGCATGCGCAAGCCGACCGGTCGTATGAGTACGCCAAGATCTCGCAGGACATCACTGTCCGTCGCGATGCATCCATTGCCGTCCAAGAGACGCAGACCTACGATTTTGTCGGCGTCTACCACATGGGATTCAGGAATATCCCGTACGACAAAATAGGAGCGATAAGCGATGTATCCGTCCGCGACGCGGACACGGGCGAGGTGTACACGTACTCCGCCTCGCGACTTGAAAAAACCAATCCACTGAGCTGGGGGCAATTCACGGTCTACGACGACAACGACTCCTTCAATATCGAGTGGTATTTTGATGTAGGTGAACATACGGGCCACTATCAACACACCTGGGTCTTGAGCTATACCGTACACGGTGCCGTGTCCTTTTACCCCGACCACGACGAGCTCTACTGGAATCTCTATACGAGCTACACCGTTCCGGTAGCGGCAACGGAAGCATGGGTCCGTCTTCCGGAGAAAGATACCGCTCCGCAGTCGGTGCTTTATTCGAGCACGGAGCAAACATATTCAGTGGAACAAACGGATGACCGTACCTTCCACTTCGTCACACGGGATAGTGTGGCGGGCGACAAACTTACCATCGCGGTCGGCTGGCAGAAGGGGATGGTGAGTGAGGCGGCGTACTTTGCGGACCTTTTGTATATCTATTTCGGATTCGTACTTGCGGTACTCGTCGTTGTCGCGTCCGTCATCTTCGGTTTCCTTCATTGGTATTTCACCGAGGTCTACCGCAAAGGACGCGGCACAATAATTCCCGAATACAAGCCGCCGCGCGGACTGCGACCGGCGATGGCGCAGCTCATTGTGAAAGAAAAAATCAACGATGCGACGTGGCCCGCGACCATCGTGGATCTCGCGGTGCGCGGGTATGTCCGGATATCCAAAGAAGAAGGCGGACCGGTCATTTTCGGATTCAAAGCGAAAGGCTACCGGGCTGACCGCCTGAAAGAGTACGCGCAAGATCAGGCACTTCTGCCGTTCGAAAAAGAATTTCTCACCGTTCTTTTCGAGTCGCACGCGGATTATTTTTCTACGATTGAATTTCAGAAAGAAATGAGCAAAGCACCGCTCAAGAGCTGGGCGTTTCAGAAGAAGATGGGCAACCTCTTGAAGACGCTCTACGCGGACACGGACCGCGAGACGGGCGCGTACGAAGTCCCTCTTGAAGTTAAGTCTAAATTCATACCCGGCGCAATGAGCAATGGTCCCCGTGTCGCTCTGATGTTCTTCCGCGTCTTTGCGTCTTTTATCGTCGCCGGCATTATCATCACAGTCACGAATTTTTCCGTAGAAACGGTGCAACTGGCCGCGCTTGCTGTGACGTCGCTCGTCTGCGGGCTGCTTTTGTTCCGGCATATTCACTACAATCCGCGTCTCAACAAGGAGGGGTATCTTTTGCGTGACGATTGGCGCGGCTTCAAATTATATCTTTCGACGGCGGAGCAACACCGTCTGCAGAATCTGACACCCGACCTTTTTGAGAAATATTTGCCGTACGCGATGATATTCAAGATAGAGAAGAAATGGGCCAAAGCGTTCGATTCCATGAATCTGCCGCAGCCCGCTTGGTATGGTTCAGGTAGCGGCGGCGCATCAAACTTTACGGGTGGTATTTCTTCGGGCGGCGGATTTTCTGCGTCCGTTTTCTCCGCGTCGTTCGCGTCGAGTTTTACATCCGCGTTCGCTTCTTCCGGAGCGGGAGGAGGCGGAGGCGGGGGAGGCGGCGGCGGAGGCGGGGGAGGAGGTGCTAGTTGATGACTTTTCATTCCACAGGGCCGCGGCATACAAGGCCGCGGCCCTGCTATTATTGAGCCATGCACTTGGGTCGCTCCGCGGCAGTTGTTCTTCTACCATTTCTTTCGTTTGTTCCGCTCGCGCTCGCACAAACCTCGGACCCCTCAAAAACGTTTTTTGGCGACGTCTGCAAAGCCGGATATTCATACACCCTTTCTTCCACGGCAACGGGCTTTTCGGTAACAGAAGTGCAGAAAGTTGATTGCAAGAAGAAGGACGCGAACGGCCAGCTAGTAAACGCGAATGTTCCCGAATGCAGAGATAAGACGGGAGACATTGCATACAATTGTGTTGCATCCAAATGCGATCACAAGATATGCAAAGAAGGCGAGCCGACGTCGGTCTCCGCATTGGCGCCTCTCACGAGCCAGTCAATCCGTGCCGCGGTAAACGAGGCGCCGGCCAACATGGGTCAGGATTCCATCGTGCGTCCGTGGACTCCGGGCTCGGCATCGAATTTGGATAAACTTCTTCAGGCGGGATATGCTCCCGGCGGTTTAGTCCCCAATACAGGAGGAGGGCAGAATGGTGGATCCGCGCCGCAAGGTCAAAGTGCGTACGACTCTCTCATGCTGTACGGGGGTTCGCTGCAGGAATACGGAGGGAGCTCCGCGAAAACGGGGGAGGCATCGGTACCTATCGGAAGTAGCCGGGCAAGTGAAGTTATGCCGCAGGTTCCCGGCGCGAGTGATGCCTATACGCTGCAAGGCGGGACGTTTGCCGAATCACCCGCAACACAGGTGCAAACTTCGCGGGAAACAGGCGGCCTGAGCGGTCAGAACACATTCGAACCCTCCCTCAACTCCGACGCAATCGCACAGGCCACTCCCGCACCCTGTACGTCGGGAGTGTGGACGTGTTGGGCGACTCAGACCTGGGCCAACCTTACGAGCGGCAAGATTTTCAGCAGCGCCGCGGAGGCCGGCACACCCGACTCTCGAATCAGCCAGACGCAGCCGAACATCACAACGCTCTCCGTTACACAAAACAACCCCACGGACGCACCCGCAGGATTGTTTTCAACTCAACCGCTGGAATCAGCACAGCAGAGCGGACCATTGGCGTCCATAGGAGCAAAAAGTGCGTGGAGTATTGCACCCGATTGGGAGGATAACGCTCAGACCGGCGTCCCTCTACCGCTCGAAGCACGGCAACCGCCCGCCGCGAACGTAGTACAACCGGCGGTAAGTCCCGCATTTGTGCAACCGGCGCCGCAGGAAGCACCGGTTCAAAATCAGGCGTGGCCCGTCGGGGGAGGCGCGTCGGATATTCCAACGAACACTTCTCGCGCTGACATGGACACCATGACACCGGCACAACTCAGAGCAGTTCAAGACCAAATGTCCGCCGACCGTTCCGCGCAGGCGCAGGCGGAAGCCGATGCAGCAAAACCAAAAATTACGACCCAGCAGGCAACCTATGCGAAAGCGAACGCCGTGTTCGGCGCGGCGTTCGAAGTTCTCGGGGGCGGCAGTACGGATAAGTTGAAGACTGCGTGGAAGGATTACGTTACCACGATCGATAACAACTCACGCGCAGCGCCGGTCGCTCCTGTACAGATGGCTGAGCTTCAACCGATTCCGGGAACCGAAGTACGCACCCCTTCGGGAGCCGAGCGTGCGTTGTCGATATCACCGTCGGATCCGGACGCGCCGACTTTGGCGGCGGGTAACCCGACACCCGAATCTTTCAATGCCGCAGAGTCGCAGAGGAAAAGAGATCTCGCCGAGAACGTCATAGCGCAGAAATGGCAGGAGATAGAGGCGGCACGCACCGACCTTCAATCCCGAACCGATACATATATCGCAAGTACGCGCGCCCTCGGATACGACGACGTCACGCAGGGTGCCGCGTGGCCTACCTACGAGCAGTGGTGGAAGGAATACGAAGAGCGAGTCGATGCGTTTACCGCAAAGGTGGATGCGTACCACTCGGGCGACAGCGACGTCGTACAGCAAGTCGACGCCGCCGCCCGTATACCTGCGGGAGGGCCGTCGGAAGGGTTAACAAGAACCATCGATGCGATGCGACGCAACAGCGACGAAATCTGGAACCAAACGCCGTCGTTTTGGGATGACCCCGTGTCCGCAACCCTCGGCGGCGCGACGCGTTTCGCCGAGCAGACAATCACAAGCTCACTCGAAGCAAGTCGTAATTTACTCGAGCACACAGGACAGCTTGGTGAGACGCTTGGCTTCAGCAACCCCGAGCGCGCCGTCGGACGCGTGTTCGACCCTGTCGGGGCGACTGACCAGCTGGCGAAAGACGCGGCACTCGTCGCCGGCACAACGGTGGCTCCGTGGGGTGCGGGGCGGGTCGCCGGCCTGTTCGAGAGAAGCGCCTGGACCGCGTTGCCGAGATCCGTTACAAGCGACGTCCGCCTCGTGATGGAGGACAGCGCGGGTTTTTCGGCGACGGTCGCGAGGGGAGCTACGGAAACAGCGGGTTCGGGTGCCGCCGAAAGCGGCGCCGGGACACTCGGAGGGGTAACGAGGACAGGAGAAATCACGGTCACACGGAGTTCGGGAGATGTGGTCGCGGAGCCGGCCGCATCAGGCGCACTCTCATCCGCATCGACGGACGCAGCGGCCATCGCAAGAACGGAGGCGGCGGCAAATGAAATACGGGCGCTCTCCGGCAAACAACCCGTCACTCCCGTGTCCGGTAGCAATCCCTACGCGGCGTTCGACAACGCAGTCGCGGATGCGCGCGCGGGTGCCGCGCAGTCAGAGACGGCACCTGCAGTATCAAGCGCAGTTGAGGCACCGGCGGCTGTTGCGCCGGCCGCGGAGAAAGCGGTGGAATCCGGCTCGCTCGCGAATGTTTCCGCCGGGCCGAAGGCGCTTGAGCCGACCGTAGAAAATCTGACGATGAGGGATTGGGTGGGTGGTACGGGAGCAACGGCCGGCATTGCGTGTCTGGGCTTTTGTCCTTTATCCGAGCCGCCGCCGCGCGAGACGGCGCTTCAAGCGGACGTTCTGGGTCTTAGCCGCGAAGACATCGCGATTCTTTTCCCTCAGTCGGATATCGGTAAGGAGGAGGCTGCCAAGAAGTCCGAGCTTCCGCCCCCGGCAGAGGTAACAATCCCGGCAGGAATCGTCACAGAACAGGAGCTCACGGCACTTTTCACCAAAGAAAAACCCGCCGAAGAGCTGCCGCCTCCCTCAGTGACGTCTCCGGCAGCGGCGGTGCCGCCCCCGGCTGTTTCCGAGGAGGATGTCGCAACACCTTCTCCCGCGCAAGCCCCGACCGCTCCGTTACTCACGCCTGAAAGTTCCGAACCGATACCTGACCCGCTTCCGCCGCCGGATATGAGGCGACAGTTGGCCGCGGAGGAAGCGGAAAAAGTTATGGCGGAAGTCGAACGCGTTCGCGCGCAAAATCTGGCGAGCGATCGGGCGGAGCAAGAATCGCGGGCGCAACGACTCGCTGAAATGCAAGAGCAAATCAAACAGCAACAGGCCGCATTGGACGCGCAGATAGCCGCGCAACAGGCGGCAGATGCCGCCAGGAAAAAAGCGGAGGAAGAAGCCGTTCAGCTTGCGCAACCTGTTATGACGCCCGCGCCTGTCGTCGGCACAGGTACCGGACCGACGGCAGATGTGATAGCTGCGGGGCTCAGCGGTAACGCGACGGTTTCGGGAGGGGAAAACTCAAGCCCCAGAGTTTCCATCCCGATACAATTCGTAGACAATACTGCTTTCCCGACACCCGAAGGGAACGTCACCATCAACAGTCTCGGCGAAGCCGCATCCAAGGAAAAATTCAAAGGGTACTCTTTCACGATTGAAGGCTACACAGACCCGCGAACACCTTCGGCCACCTGGGGGCGTGACAACGTGAGACTCTCTCAGGCACGGGCGGAAGCCGTGAGGCAGACCATTGCGACGTTCTACAACATCCCTCTCAGCAGTATTACCGCTATCGGCATGGGAGCGGCGAACCCGGTGATGAACAGTTCGGGAGTCATCGACAACGCGGCGAGCAGACGCGTTGTCGTAACCGCCATACCTCCCAAGAGATAATTCCGGCGACGTCTCATATTACAAGTCCGATTTGCTATACTAGAAAAGATTGCCGCGCAGCTTGCTGCGAGGGCAACGAAAGAGGGTGTATGTTTGTTGCATGGAGGACCGTCATCTGTTGAAGAGTCA
>MFKY01000047.1 GCA_001781175.1 Candidatus Kaiserbacteria bacterium RIFCSPHIGHO2_01_FULL_55_37 | reverse complement strand
CGAAACAAAAATTCAACGCATATTACCCGCGTTGTCCAAGCAGTACGAATCACAACCGCCGAAAGAGGCCGCTTTCATATATAAAGGACTCGAGGGATACAAGAATTACATGCGCGACCTCGTGCGCGTCGCGGAGCCGACCTACTTTCTTGGGGCAAAAGCGTTGTGGTTCACACCAAATATCGACAAGCACTTCCTGACAGACTTCAGGGAAACTTTTGAAAAGAAAAAGATACCGTACTTTACGCTCTTCGACCATCGAGTCGCCGAGAAAATGCCGTCGGCGGTTAGCGAAGTTGGTGGAAAAAGCAAAGTCCTACCGGCGAAATATTCGACGTCAGGGGTATGCGACATCTTCGGCGATTATGTCGTGACATTTTCAAGCGTGGATGTGGGTAATTTCGGTGAAAAGGGAAGCATCTTCGTCATGGTCAATCACGATCTCGCCGAAACGTATCGCACGTGGTTCCAACTCATCTGGGATTTGTGTCCTGAGAGTCCTGATGTAACATCGTAATCTTATGTGGCTTTCATTTGCTCTCGCGAGTGCGGTACTTCTTGCAGTACGACGTATTTATGAGAAGGAACTCACCGCGCGGTTCAGCAATTTCTCTCTGAGTTTCCTCCTGATGACATTTTCAGTGCCTGCGGCGCTGGTACTGTTCCTATTTTTCCCGATACCGGACGACATCTTTCAACTACCGTGGCGATTTTGGTGGCCGCTTATCTTTATTTGGATAGTTCTGTATCCGGTGCAAAATTATCTTCTCTACCGTTCGCTCCGGGAAGGGGAGTTGTCCCAAGTGACACCCGTCTCGGCGCTGCTTCCGGTTTTCAACATCATTCCGTCGTTCTTCTTGTTGCAAGAGCTTCCGAGCGTACTCGGCGCTGCCGGCATCGTCGCGACCGTCGTCGCGACGTATCTGCTTCTTACTGACGTTCGTCAAGGTGAAAGACAAAAATATAATCTCCCCGTGCTTTTTATGATAGGAAGCGTGGTATGTACTGCTATCGGCTCGACGCTCGATAAGGTAGCGATAGAAGCATCCACTCCCGTTTTTTATACGTTCGTAAATATGCTCGGCGCCTCGGTGATATTTCTTGTCCTCACATTCGCATACCGGCAGCAGCACGAGCTTGCACGCGCGAGGGAAGTCATCGGGACACTGCTCATACTCGGTGTTGTTATGGCGCTCGCGTTCGTAGCTTTTGCGACGGCCTTTGCTCTCGGACCGACTTCCTACACGCTCGCGATACGCTCGGGCGGACTCCTCATCGCGGCGCTGTGGGGTCTCGTGCTGCTGAAAGAAAGTTTGTCTGCGCAGAAGATACTGGCGCTTGTGCTGTTCGTCGCAGGGACGTTCGCGCTCGCGGTGAGTTGAGTCGCGGTCTACTTTGCGAGCTGCGCAAGGTAGAGGTCTATCAGTCTTGGTGCAATGTGTGTATTAAAGTCCAGCGCTTCTAGGGCGATGTCCCCGCCGAGTGTCGTCGCGAGGTCGAATCTTGTCTGCGCCGCAAGGTCGCGGTCAATATAGCTCATGGTGATAGCACGCAGGTCGCGCGTGGCTGTCGTGTCGCCTTCGCTCGTCGTTGATATGAGGGCGATGAGCATACCCCAGGCGTTGACGACGGCGCCGCCAGAGGAGCCGCCCTGCGCTTCGATAATGCCCCCGAGAGAGATGAGGTCGACGGTTTTTGTCGCGAACGTCATGAGTTGTCCTATCGTAGTTACCGAGGCCGCGGGATACAGGTTGAATTGCGCTGCCGAGGCGAGAAACTCCGCAGGGTAACTGACGGCGAGGACGGAGTCGTCTTTGAAGCCTATGGCCTCGCGTGTGTCGAAGGGGAGATAGGAGAACGGAGTGGGGAGCGGAGTGCCGTCGACCGAGCTTGTGATGCGAAGCAATGCGTAATCGTGTTCACCCGTCCCCGTGGGGCGCTCGGAAGTAACCTCGTGAGCGTGTGCCTCGACCCATACGGGTGGAATGTAAAGTATTTCTACGCGCCATCGCGCAATCGCGGGCGCTCCCGTGCGGATAATGCAGGAGAGGTCTATGTGTGCACTCTGTGCGAGCAACACATACTGTGCGACGTGCGCGTTGGTGAGAATAACCCCCCGCTGGTCGATGATGACTCCGGAGCCGGAAATGGGAGACAGGGAGCCTGAGTTACGCGGCGTGCAGAGAATATTTACCAGCGCGGGTCGCGTGATGGCATTGATTGATTCGAAAGGCACCGGCGCGTATGAATACGGGTTCTTAATACGCAAGACCTGATTGTCGGGCTGCCTTTGCGCTACGACGGGTTGTTTGGCCGCCGTCTTCTTTATCACAGTTGTTGCTGTGGTCGCCTCGCCCGTAGGGCTACGGCCGAGGGTTACCGGGGTCCGTTTCGGTGTCGATGTGGCAGGTGGCGGGGGAGGCGGAACTTCAAATCCTGTGTTTGCTGCAGCCGCTTGCGCCTCGCCCGTAGGGCTACGGCCGAGGGCCGGCGTACTCGTTGACGGTGCTTCCACTTTCTGGAGCGTGACCACTGTCGGCGGTCGGTTATATACGAGAAGAGTGAATCCGCTCGCGATTAAAACGAGTGCCGCAATGCTGAAAGTGAGTGAAGGGAGACGAGGCGACATGCGCTGAATATACGCTGTATAGTAAGATGGCTCAAGTTTGTGCGGGATGGGGGAATCGGACCCCCGACTCAGGTTTGGAAAACCCGCGTTTGACCACTAAACTAATCCCGCTTCGGCCTCACTTTACACGAATACACGCCACTACACAAAAACCGCCCTAGGGCGGTTTTTGTTTAAACAAGCTGAAAAGCTCATTTAACAGCGTCCTTCAAGGTCTTGGAAGCGCGGAACTTCGGTACCCGCATTGCCTTGATCTGGATGGTTGCACCCGTTCGCGGGTTGCGGCCTGTGCGGCCTGCGCGTGTCTTCGCCTGGAAGATGCCCAAACCTGCAATTGATACCTCCTGACCGGCCTTGAGCGTGTTGGTAATCGTATCAATGATTGCCTCTACTGCGCGCTCGCCATCGGCCTTTGTGCAACCAATCGTAGCTGCTACTTTCTCAACCAAGTCCATCTTATTTGCCATATATTTTTTGTTATTCGTCTATTAAATAATAACCATCATGCGCACTCGACCTCTGTTCGACCATTTTGAGCCGTATTTTCCGCGTGTCAATTGACAAAAGCCTATTATTCACAGCTTTTGAGCCGCGGAATAACTGCCCAAAATATGGCTCAACATAGGCCTGGAATCTACCTGTCACGGCGGGCTTTGGACTAGCGGGCGTATTCAATCACCCTTGTCTCTCTTATCACGCTTATTTTTATCTCTCCCGGATACTGCATGTCTTTTTCTATTTTGTCCGCGATGTCGCGGGCGAGTTTGCGGCATTCGAGGTCGGAAAGCGCCTCGGGCTTCACGATGACGCGTACCTCGCGGCCGGCGGCGATGGCGTAGCTCTTCTCGACGCCCGGTTGGTTGTTGGCGATGGCCTCCAATTCGGTAAGGCGCTTGATGTAGTTCTCCACGGAGTCGCGGCGGGCACCGGGGCGGGCACCTGAGATGGCGTCGGCGACCTGGACTATCATTGATTCGGGAGTTTCGTACGGGTATTCCTCGTGGTGTGCCTGCATCGCCTTGACCACTTCCTCGCTCACGCCGAACTTTTGCAAGATGCGGCGGCCGATTTCGACGTGCGTACCGGGAACTTCGTGGTCGACCGCCTTGCCGATGTCGTGGAAGAGCGCACCCGCGCGGGCGACTCCTTCGTTGGCGCCGAGCTCCGCAGCGAGCATGCCCGCCATGTGGGCGACTTCCACGGAGTGGTCGAGCACATTTTGGCCGTAGCTCGAACGGAAATAGAGGCGTCCGAGAATCATGATGAGTTTCGGGTCTAGGTTCGGGACCTTGGCCTCGAACGCGGCCTCGGCGCCCTTCTTCTTGATGATGTTGTTGATTTCTTGCTCAGCTTTTTGGACCGACTCTTCAATCTTGGCGGGCTGGATGCGGCCGTCGAGAATGAGATTCTCAAGCGCGATGCGCGCTATTTGTCGGCGAATAGGGTCGTAGGAAGATAATGTAATCGTGCCCGGTGTGTCGTCGACGATGACATCAACGCCAGTCGCGCGTTCGAATGCGCGGATGTTGCGGCCCTCCTTGCCGATGATTTTGCCTTTGAGTTCATCGTTCGGGATTGAGATGGTCGTAGCCAGGACGTCGGAGACGACGGAGTTGCCGAGACGATGCACCGCGGTCACGAGTATTTCGTTGGCACGATGCTCCAACTTCTCGTTGCCGGAAATCTCAAGCTTGCGCATACGGCTCTCGATATCGCTCTCGTTCTGCTTCTCGACCGATTTCAAAAGGTCGTTCTTGGCTTCTTCGGCCGTAAGTCCGGCGATTTTCTCTAATTTCACTTGCTCCGCCTGACTGAGCTTATCAAGCTTTGTCTTGGCGGCCAAAATCTCATCGTTTTTCTTTGCGAGATTTTCCTGCTCGTGGTCGAGGTTGGTCTGACGTTTGTCCAGGAGCTCTTCTTTGCGCACCAAACGCTCCTCCACTTGCTTGAGGTCGGCGGCACGCACTTTCAGTTCCTCCGTAATGCGGCCTTCGGTCTCTTTTGCGCGCGCTTCCGCCTCCCCCGTGATTTTCTTTGCGCGCTCTTCGGCGTCGAGCTTCATTTTGCGGATCTCGAGCTCCATCGAGCCGCGCTTACCCAACGAAATAATAAGCCGGAGGAAGTATCCGATTGCTATACCTGCAGCACCCGAAAGGGCGAGAAGCAGGAGAATGATTTTTAATGACATACGCGGTGGCTTCAGCCGCGTGAGTGTTATGTGCGCGTCAAACTGACTTCAAGTGAGAAATCATGAATAAGTGTCTGGAGCGCATCCATTGGCTCACTGGTCGAAACAAAATTGAATTTCTTGAACATACTAATGAGTACAAAGCGAGTATACCACGAGTCAGCTTATAGGGAATAGCTTGTAGCTTGTAGGGGAAAAGACCTATAAAATAACGACTTTGTTTCCGCATTTGCTGCAAGCTGCCAGCTACCAGTTGCAAGCTATACCAACACCTTGTCAACGATGCCGTACTTGACGGCCTCTTCCGCGGTCATGAAGAAGTCGCGGTCAACATCGGAAGCAATCTTTTCCACCTTCTGGCCCGTATTTTTCGCGAGGATTTTGTTCAACCGTTCACGCAGTTTCAGAATTTGTTTGGCGGTAATCTCAATGTCCGCCGC
>MFKY01000046.1 GCA_001781175.1 Candidatus Kaiserbacteria bacterium RIFCSPHIGHO2_01_FULL_55_37 | reverse complement strand
CAACAACACCTCGTACACCATCGGGGTCAAGGCACGCAACGAGAGCAGCGTGGAAACATCGGTCGGCACGACAGCGGCTCTCTCGACTCTCAACGTCAGCGCCCCAACCGTCACTACCCAATCAGCCTCATCGGTCACCGCCACCGCCGCTACATTGAATGGCAACATCACTGCCACTAATGGAGCGAATGCCACAGTGCGCGGCTTTGCCTGGGGCAGCAATTCCGCACTATCCGGAGGAGACACCGCCACCACGACCGAGAACGGCTCCTTCAGTACCGGAACATTCACGGACACGTCTCTCACGCTCGTCTGCGACACCACCTACTACTCCCGCGCGTACGCCACCAACTCCGCCGACACGGGGCTCGGGTCTATCTCGGCCTCATTCACCACTTCATCATGTACTCCCACCGTCAGTGCTATCAGTCCGAACACCGCGACAAACTCCGACTCTGTTTCCATCACTTCCGTCACAGGCACGAACTTCGTCTCCGGTGCGACGGTGAAGCTCACCAAGGCTGCTCAAAGCGATGTCTCCTGTACCGGATTCACTTTCACCGACTCGACGACACTTTCTTCCGGCAGCTGTCCCATCACGGGTGCCGCCGTCGGGTCGTGGAGTGTCGTCGTTACGAATCCGGACACGTCTTCGGGGACACTGACGAACGGTTTTACGGTCACCTCTCCGTCTTCCAGCGATTTGACCATCAGCGATGCCGTGTCTGTCGTCGGTGATGTGACTGTGACCAGCAATCTCACCAAAGGCTCCGGGACGTTCGTCATTGACCACCCCATCGACCCGGCGGGCAAACTCCTCTACCACTCGTTCGTCGAATCACCGGACGCGCTCAATGAGTACACCGGCACGATTAAAATCGGGAAGGACGGCGAGGCGCGCGTACGCCTCCCTGATTATTTTGAAGCGCTCAACGGCGACTATCAGTACTTCGTCCGGCCCGTTGATACGCCGATGGGGGGCCTCTACATCAAACAGGAGGTGAAAAACAACACGTTCGTCATCGCGGGCGGGGTCCCGGGCGGAGAGGTGAGCTGGATGGTCACCGGTATCCGCCGCGACCCGTACATTCTCGCAAACCCCATCGTTCCCGAAGTGGAAAAAGGCCCCGGTCAGCTCGTGGACAAGGGAGAGTATCTCTTCCCCGGGTATGCTCCCCGGTGTTCGACATTTGTCGGGTGCGCGTGGGATGGCTTCAAACAATGGCTCCCGCTGGGGTTGTAAATGGTGTGTATAAATCAATAGGGGAGAACTTAGGGAGCGGTATACAATAGAGATACGAAGTATGAATAAACTCTCGCATTTCCTGCAATACCACAATGCGGTACCGCTCGCGATAGGGATAATCTTCCTCGGTGGTGGTATCACTTTTGCCGCCACCAATCCTGAAGCTATTTATAGCGCGCAGGAGCAGGTACTTTCGGTAGACAACACCTACATCGCGAACAAGGACCTCTCGACGTACAAACCTACGGTCCAGATCGTCAACGTTACCGAAGACACCGATAATTACTACGTCGCTTACGATTTCACAACCATTGACATAGATGAGTACGTTTGGAAGGACGTCACGAAAAAGATTACGATGACCGTGGCAAAAAGTTCCCTCGGACAGTACGACGACCTGGGTGTGTATGTGACCGAGCAACTCAGCCAAAATCTCAGTCACGAGGTGGATCGCTTGAAAGAAGTACAAGAAAAGGAGCGGACGCGCGTGTCGCAAAAGACGGTAGCGACCCTCTACGGCGGGCTCATAGGAAAGGTCCTCGACGACACGACTGAAACGCTACCGGGCTACACGCCGGTTGTCGCGGGTCCCCCGGAGCCGCCTGCGGAAGTCGCGGCTGTTGCGGTAGCTGTCAACACTGCGCCGCCGAGCAGCAACGGCTTAGCCCCGGGCACTATCCTTTCGGGAGACCCGACCGACAACGTCGCCCCGTCCGTCCAGGTACTTGGTTCTGTGACGCTGACGTTGCAAGAAGGCGACCCGTATGTTGATCTCGGTGTGGTAACTTCCGACAATGTTTCGTCCGATGCCGTCAGCCTTACTCTCTATCTCAACGGGACGAAAATGGGCAACCTGAATATGGAGTCGGCACAAGCGGGAGAGTGGACGATAACGTATGAAGCGCGTGATGCGGCCCGTAACATCATGAGAGTGGAACGGCATATCACTGTACTTCCCCGCGCTGCTACTCCTGTAGTTGAGCCGGCGGCAACAACGACACCGGACACATCTACATCAACGACGCCGATAACCACGCCGGATACCACTCCGACAACCGATACTACGCCCGCAGCCGATACGTCTTCGACCACACCAACCACGACCCCGGCACCTGCTCCCGAACCTGCTCCGGCATCCGCACCAGAACCTACCCCCGCTCCTGAACCCACGCCCACCCCTGCTCCCGAACAGCCTGCAGCGACGCCAACTCCGCCGGCCGAGACCACTCCCGTCCCGGCAGATACAAGTGTGGCATCCCCAACTCCCTGATGAGGAATACGTTGCGGGGAATAGTGTAGAATGGCGAGCATGACACGAATAGCAATAAACGGTTTTGGGCGTATCGGGCGGGGATTTTTACGAGCGGTCTGTCAGAACAAGCAAGCTTTGGGCAGGAAGGAATTCGGGGTTGTCGCCATCAACGACCTGGCATCTCCGGAGAACCTTGCTTACTTATTAAAATACGACACGGTCTACGGACGTGCTCCGTTCTCTGTTGCGGTCGCCGACGGCGGCCTGCTCGTGGACGGAAAGAAGATAACGCTCTCCGCCGAACGCGAGCCGACCAAACTTCCCTGGAAGGAACACAATATTGACATCGTCATCGAATCCACCGGACTTTTCACGGATGCAGAAAAGGCGAAAGTTCACATTGATGCCGGAGCGAAGCATGTCGTCATCACGGCACCGGGCAAAGGCGAGGGCGTTGAGACCATTCTCATCGGTGCGAATGATGAGAAATTTGCGACCTGCGGTCCCATCACCTCCAACGCCTCCTGCACCACGAATGCCGCAAATCCGCTCGTCGGTATTCTCGACGAGGCCGTCGGCATCGAACGGGCGATACTCAACACGACCCACGCCTACACCACAAGCCAGAGTCTCGTCGACGGCGGCAAGGCGAAAGACTTCCGGGAGCAGAGGGCCGCGGCACAGAATATGGTGCCGACCTCGACGGGTGCCGCCAAAGCGACCGCGCTTGCATATCCGCAACTCAAAGGAAAATTCGACGGTGTTTCGGTACGCGTTCCGGTGGCGAGTGGCTCGCTCGTCGATGTCACTTTCGTATCAAAGCGGCCGACGACCGTGGAGGAAGTGAACGACGCGCTCCGTAAGGGCGCATTAAGTGACCGTTGGAAGCGCGTATTTGCCGTTTCCGACGAACCGCTCGTCTCCTCGGACATTCTGGGATTGCCGTACGGTGCGATAGCCGACCTCGCAATGACGAGAGTCGTAGACGGCACGCTCGTCAAAGTGATGGCGTGGTACGACAACGAGATGGGCTATGTACATACACTCCTTGAGCACGTTACCGAAGTCGCGAAGAAACTTTGATTATGAAAGTATATTTTGGTGCTGACCACGGCGGGTATCAATTGAAAGAGAAATTGAAGCCGTTCGTACAGTCTTTGGGGCATGAGGTGGAAGACTGCGGAGCGTTCTCCCTCGACATGAAAGACGACTATCCCGTGTTCGTCATGGCGGCGGCGCGAAAGGTCGCTGAAGATCCCGAAAACAGACGGGGAATCGTGATTGGCGGATCCGGACAGGGCGAAGGGTTTGCCGCGAACCGCATCAAGAAAGTTCGTGCCGTTGTCTACTATGGCGAACCGGCCCGTAAACAGATAGATGCTGACGGCAGAGAGCTCGATATGATTACATCGACGCGTGAGCACAACGATTCGAATATTCTTTCGCTTGCCGGTCGCTTTCTTACGGAAGACGAGGCAAAAGATGCCGTGCAACGTTGGCTCGCGGCTTTGCATGACGGGGCAGAACGTCATACAAAACGCCACCGAATGCTCGACAAATTGGCCTAAATTAGGTATCCCCAGCCGTTCTGTACAGAACATCCGTAGGGGTTATAATCGCCCCATGAGTGAGATGCAGTTCCAGACAGACAATCAGAATGAATTCGGTAGACCGCCTGAAGCTTCGGGCTCTGATATCAGCGGGATGCTTATCAAGTGGGGTATTGCGTCTTCACGACAGCAAGCGGAGTACGTCCTTATCGGGATTGCCGTTGCTGTTTTCGTAATTGCCGCATTTATCTACTTCAGTGGCTCAGGAGCGTCGGACGTCCCGACTACGCCGAACTGGGGAACCCAGACTAATTAGCGAAGACAATAATAAATTTTTTATGTACTCTCGTGCACAAACATCCCGCGGTCTTGCCCTGAGTTCCTCGAAGGGCTTCACGCTCATAGAACTGCTTGTCGTTATCGCAATCATCGGACTCCTCTCATCCGTCGTTCTCTCGTCCCTCAATGGCGCCCGCAAGAAGGGTCGCGACGCCCGCCGCATGGCGGACCTTAAGCAATTGCAGGTCGCCATGGAGATTTACTACGGACAGCAAACGGTGCCGGCATATCCCGCGTCCATCGCCGCTGCCGTCAGTGCCGGAGCGATTTCGGTAGCACCCACGGATCCGGGGACGAACGCATCCTACTCGTACGCCGTAAAATCGGATAGCCAATTTTACTGCCTTGGTTCGACTCTTGAAACGACTCCGCTCCCTGTTTCATCCTGCAATATCACTTCGACAGGCCTCAACGGCGCAGCGCCTGCCGGTAATTACGTCGTCGGTCCATAGTACGTCCTCATGATCGAAGTTGTCCCGACCAGCACCTGTCTGCCTGATTTCGCCGTGCGGCCCGGGTTTGCGTTATACTCTTGAGAATGAACGAAATACGGATAGCCCCCACATGCGTTCCGATGTCGGAGCGCGACTTGGCGGTTTGTCGGGACCAAATCGTCGACTTCGCACCGGCAATTCACATTGATGTTGACGACGCCGTATTCGCGCCCTTGTTCACATGGCCATACTGCTCTCCCGGTTCGTTCGACACGTTCGATCTTACGAGCGTGAAGGGACTTACGGCGGATGTGCATCTCATGGTACAAAAGCCAGAGTCGATAGGACTCGAGTTTATCCGTGCTGGCGCTTCATGCGTCATGGGTCACATCGAGACATTTCAATCGGCAACAAAAGCACAGGATGCGTTGAGCGGGTGGCGAAGTGCGGGAGCGTCCGAGGTGGGCCTCGCGATTCTTTTTCAGACTCCGCTTGAGGGCTTAGAATCTTTCATTTCCAACTGCGATATCGTACACATGATGTCTATTGACAGGATTGGGACGCAGGGAATTCCATACAATCCCTCGGCGCCCGCGAGGATTGCAGACTTTCACGAACAGTATCCCGACGTAACCATCAGTGTTGATGGCGGTGTGTGCGAGAACAACATCGTCGAGCTCGTGCGCGCGGGTGCGAGGCGTTTCGGCATTGGTGCGGCAATCTCCAAAGCAGCCGACCCCAAAGCTGCCTACGAACATCTCAAGTCCCTTGCAGAAAGTGCGCTAGAATAGGGCAATGGAAGCGCTCACGGATGCGGAAGTACGTGAACTTGAACAGCGTGCGCGTGCGATACGCGTGACCATCGTCGAGATGCTCGCTGCGGCAGGTTCGGGACACACCGCGGGGCCCTTGGGAATGGCGGATATTTTCACCGCGCTGTATTTTCACGTTCTGAAGCACGACCCGAAGAATCCCGACTGGGCGGAACGCGACCGCCTCATCCTTTCCAACGGCCACATCGTGCCCGTCCGGTACGCGGCAATGGCGCACGCGGGGTATTTTTCCGTGGAAGAGTGTCTCACGCTACGCAAATTCGGCTCGCGGCTCCAGGGGCATCCCGAGCGCGATATGTTGCCCGGCCTTGAGACGACGTCGGGGCCGCTCGGCTCCGGACTTTCGGAGTCCGCAGGCTATGCATACGCCGCGCGCATGGACGGCAAAGATTTTCGCGTATTTTGCGCGATGTCAGACGGCGAGCACGAGGAGGGAAATATTTGGGAGGCGATGATGTTCGCGGGAAAGTACCGGCTCGCAAATCTGGTCGGCATCATGGACCGCAACAACATCCAGATAGACGGGGACACCGAAGACATCATGCCGCTGGAACCGCTTCGCGATAAATACGAGGCGTTCAATTGGCACGTCATCGAGGTGGACGGCCACAACATCCCGCAATTCATCGCGGCGTGCGACGAAGCGCGTGCGATACACGAGAAACCGACGCTTATCCTTGCGCACACTATTCCCGGCAAAGGTATCCGCGAGATAGAGGGCGATTACCGCTGGCACGGTAATCCGCCGGGCAAAGGCCCGGCCGACAAGATTCCGGCGGACAAACAGGCGGAAGTATTTCTGGCGGAACTCCGGACGACGACTAACAACTAACAGCTACGAACTATAAACTATTCCCATGAAATCGGTACAAATACACAATGGATTTTTTATAGTCTTCGATAAGGGCGAGGAGGTAATTTCGGAGCTGACCCGCTTTGGCGAACGGGAAGGCGTCCACTGGGGTGTGTTTGAGGCTCTTGGGGCGGTTGAGAACGTGGAAATCGGCTACTATGACCGGGACGCCAAGCAATATTTTTTCAGGAAGGAAGACGACGTCTTCGAGGTCGCTTCACTCAAGGGCAATCTTTCCGAGGTGGAAAATGAGGGAGTGCTCGTGCATGCGCATGCGGTGCTCTCGCGCTGCGACGAGACACTTGGGACCATCGGGGGACACGTAAAAAGCGCGCGCGTTGCGGTCACGCTCGAAATGGTCGTTTGGCTTGTCTCGCAGCCGCTCACCCGTCTGTACGACGAGGATATCGGTCTTCGTTTGCTCAATCTATAATCATGATAAACCCCGACGCAAAACTCGCAGAAAATATGTTCGACAAGCCGACGATGGCTTCTACCCGTGAAGGATTCGGCAAAGGTATCGTCGAAGCGGGCACAGCAGATGAGCGGATTGTTGTCCTCACGGCCGACCTCGCCGAATCCACGCAGGCGCATCATTTTCAAAAGGCATTTCCTGAGCGTTTCATCCAGTGCGGCGTCGCCGAGCAGAACATGGCGACGGTCGCCGCCGGCATGGCTCTGTACGGGAAGATTCCTTTTTTCACTTCCTATGCGACATTCTCGCCGGGGAGGAATTGGGAACAGATACGCACCACCATCGGTATCAACAACGTGCACGCAATAGTCTGCGGCATGCATGCGGGAGTCTCCGTGGGCCCGGACGGAGCGACGCATCAGGCACTCGAAGACATGGCACTGATGCGGACTATTCCGCATTTCACCGTCATATCCGCGTGCGATTCAGAAGAAGGCCGCAAAGCGACCGTTGCCGCCGCCGAGTTTGGAAGCCCCGTCTACATGCGGTGGGGACGCGACAAGACACCCGTCATGACGACTTCGGAGACGCCGTTTGAAATAGGGAAGGCGAACGTCCTCTGGACTCCGGAGGTTAAACCTCCGAAGGTTGCCATTTTCGCGACGGGCCACCTCGTCTATCAGGCGCTTCTCGCGGCGCGGCAGCTCGAGGGCGAGGGTATCGCGGTCACGGTCACGAATGTGCACACAGTCAAACCGCTTGACAGGGAAACCATTCTTCGCGAGGCGCGCGCCGCGGGCGCGGTCGTGACCGTCGAAGAGCATCAGATAGCGGGCGGATTCGGCTCAGCCATTGCCGAGCTTCTCGCACAGGAATGCCCGCTCCCGGTAGAATTCATCGGCGTGCACGACAAATTCGGCCAGAGCGGCGAGCCGACGGAATTGGTGGAGCACTACGGGATGGGGGTTTCGCATATCGCCGCCGCGGTGCGGAAGGTGTCAGAGCGAAAGCCGGTATGAACCGCGGAGAAGGCTTGAGACCGAAACAAAAGAATCCGGACACTCCGCGCAAAGATCTTCGCGTGAGCCATGAAGACCGATTTGACCCGCCGGAAAAAGAAGAAGCAACGATACTGTCGCGCCGGACTTTTTTGGCGGCTACGGCCGGAGCGAGCCTCATAGGTGTCCTTGGTCTGCATAAACTAGCGACTCAGGCGGACAAGACCAGCGGTCGGGAGGTTAAAAAACTCCGTGAGCGTGCTGCCACGCCACGCCACGCGACTTTTCTTGAGGCGAAGCCGGAGCCACGGCTGTACGAGACAAGCGAGCTGAGTGAATGCGACATTGACCCGTCGCTCGAACCGGTGCTCGGCTTCCATGGTAAGGCCGGCAAGACCACGGCTATTGATTTCAAATTTCAGCTTGCGCAACAACTCAAGGCGCAACTTGCAGGCATGGAACAAGGTGCGGGCGCCGAGTACGGCCAACACAACCCGGGTGTCCTTGCGGCGTTGGAAGATTTGTACAAATCGTATACGGGTAAGGACAGGGTCACTTTTGACACATACCGCAACGATACCGCGGCAACGATTAACAAACTGCGCCCACAGGTGCCATGGGAGAAACTTGAGAGGACATTTGCGCTGGGCAAGAATCAGGCAGCTCTCCTGAAGGCGCTCGAAGCGCAGCTCGACGGCGATGCCATGGTTGCCTATTCGATGACGGAACTTCTTCCCGGTGAGAACGGTACTCAAAATGCGCGGATAATGGATTTTTTACTGAAGAATGCGGGCAGGGATTATATCGAGCTTTCTCCGGCAGCCGGTAAAGAGCTGGCCGTCGGGCCGTATCGCTTATCGAACAAGGACCTGTATTGGGGACTTTCGGGGAAGGACGAGGCAATTCAGCAACGGGGGGCGACCGTGGTGGACCGGCTCCTCCGGCGTCCTGTTTTGCCGCCCAACGTCGCCACACTTCGCGGCGAGAGCCACTACCAGACGGCATACCTGTTGTCGCTGTACCACCTGTGCTTACTTGTCAAAGATATCGGCGAAGACCGCGCGGGGCGGGCCATACCGTATCTTTCTGAGATAGCGCCGTCAATCGCCGATTATATTCCGGTGGCGCACCACGGCCCCATTGAGGCCCGGGATGAATTTGTGAGGGTCCTGCGGGAAAAGCTGGGAGAAAAGCCGGTCATGCGCGGGGACGTACCCTCGTACGGGCAGCTCCTGCGACCGCAGCTGCAAAGTCGCGTGCACAAAGCGCAAAACAACCGCGCAGCGCTCAAAGGCATTACTAAATCGCGGTAGCTTGGAAGTCAGCCGGCTTTTTCGTGTACCACTCTTCGATTTCGGCGCGGGTGAGGAGCCTGGTCTGGGCCCCGACTCCCTGGACGACGGATGCGGCGTTTATCATCCCGCGCAATAGTGCCTCGCCGGCGGGTAATCCGAGGTGAATGAAAGAGACGGTCGTAGATGCGGTCGCGTCACCTGCGCCGGTGCGCGAAACCGGCGGCGCCGGGTCCGGATACATGGGCACATGCCACATCCCCCCTGCATCCAAAATATTCGAGCCGTTCGGTCCGTCGGTCACAACGACTACCTTTGGCCCGAATGCCCGGATTCCTTCCATGAGCTTCTTTACGTCGGTTTCTTTCGTCTTGAGAATAATCTGGGCCTCCTCTTTGTTGCAGAAAAACATCTCGGTAACGGCGTAAACGTCCTTCAACTCTTCGGCACCGAGCTTTATTTGGAACGTGCCGGGCTGGAAGGCGAGCTTGGTTTCGGGGTGCGCGGCGACGTAGGCTGCGACCTCGTGATGAAAATCCTTCGCGCTTTCTCCGAGCGAAGTGAGATAAATGTACTTCGGCGGCGTCTCGAACTGCGGCATCGAATAGGTGAACTTGGTCTGCTTGACCAGGATGGTGCGCTCCGCGCCGAACCACAGGACGTAGTGGTAGTTGGTCGGAAGTCCGGGCTGCGTCTCAACGTATTCGTCGGCGACGCCGTTGCCCGTGAGCGTCGAGCGGCAATTTCTGCCGTTTTCATCATCACCCACGCGCGCTATAAGGGCCGATGTAAGCCCTATGCGGGCCGCGGCCACGGCGGCGTTCGCCGCGTTGCCGACGGCGCGCACCTCGACGACCTCTTCGTACGGGACCTTGTCAGCGAAACGCACGCAAAGCTCGCGCGTGCCATGGTTCATCAATTCTTCGGCGTCTTTAAGCTTGATAAAAGCGTCGGTTGTAATGTCGCCGATGGCGACGAAGTCGTATTTCATTCGAATTATTGTATCACGTATTGCTTTTAAGACGGGAATCCGTATACTGCTGCCCATGTTAGCGCTTGAAGTCAAACCGCGAGTGGAGAATGAATCCGCAGATGCACTGCGCAAGCTTGGCGCCCTGCCGGCCGTTTTCTACGGTCCCAAGGAAGCTGCAACCGCAATTTCCGTGGATGCACGTCAGCTCGCTCATGTATGGCGCGAGGCCGGCGAAACGACTATCGTGACCCTGAAAGGCCTCGGTGAAGACAAGGACACGCTCATTCACGACGCGCAATTCCACCCCGTTACCGGTGCGCTTCTCCACGCCGATTTTTATGTGCTTGAGAAAGGCAAGAAGATTAAGATAAAAGTGCCGCTTGAATTCGAAGGAGTCGCTCCCGCGGAAAAGGCGGGCCACATCGTCGTGAAAGCACTCCACGAAGTGGAGATTGAAGTAGCGCCGGCAGAATTGCCGCATCACTTGGCTGTGGACCTCACGAAGCTCGTGGACGTCGGCGATCATATAACTGCCGCGCAAATTACTTTACCGCCAAGTGCCGCACTTATTACACATGGCGAAGAGATCGTCGCGTCCGTCACGGAGTTCAAAGAAGAGCCGGTCGAGATAACGCCGACGCCGGAAACCGTCATCACGACCGAGAAAGCTGCTGAAGCGCCTGCGGGCGCAGATGAAGGAGCCGCCGCAAAGGGGGAAAAGAAAGAAAAGAAGGAATAGGTCGTCTGTTATACTGACAGATTATGCGCTTCATTCGCGTCGGTCTTTTTATTGTACTTCTGTGCGCGGGGCAGGCACTCGTACCCCATGAGGTGCGTGCCGCGACGAGCATAGAGGAGCGTGCCGCGCTCCAGGCGCAGCTCGACCAGATAGAGAAGGACATCGCCAATAATCAGGGGACGCTGGGCACTCTACAACAACAGCGCACGACGCTTGAGCGCGATATCGCGATACTCGACAATAAAATACGGATTGCGCAGCTCCAAATAAAGAAGAGCGACACCACACTGACGCAGCTCAAGGGGAATATTATTGAGAAGCAGCAATCCATCGTTCAGGTGGATGCAAAGGTGGCACGGAGTGAGGCGTCGCTCGCCCAGCTTCTGAGGCGTACGCGGGAGATAGACGATCTGTCACTTGTACAAATGGCACTCGGCGAGAGCCTCGAGAAGTTTTTCCAGGATATAGACGATTTTCAATCCATTCAGCGGGCGCTCGGAGAATCTTTTATCGAGATGGCCGCTTTGCGCGAAGACCTATCAGGCCACAAAGCGGCACTCGAAGAAAAAGAGGACGAGGCACAAAAGGTGCGACAGGTACAGGTGCTTGCGAAGCAGGCGGTGCTGAACGACGAAAAAGAGAAGCAGGCCATCCTCTCGGCCACCAAGGGTCAGGAGAAGACATATCAGCAGATAATCGCAGACAAGAAAAAACAAGCGGCCGCCATACGCGCCGCGCTCTTCGGCCTGCGCGACACCGGCGCCATTCCGTTCGGTACCGCGTACGACTATGCGAAGAAGGCCGCAAGCCAGACGGGCGTGCGTGCCGCACTCATTCTTGCCATCCTTACGCAGGAGTCCAACCTGGGGGAGAATACCGGCTCGTGCTATGTGCGCGACCTCGCGACCGGTGCGGGGGTCGGTAAGAACACGGGAAAGGCGTTCGCGAAAGTCATGAATCCGAAAAATGATACGCAACCCTTCCGCACAATCACCGAGACGCTCGGACTCGACTGGACGACGACGCAAGTTTCCTGTCCTCAGTCGACAGGATACGGCGGGGCGATGGGTCCGTCGCAATTCATTCCTTCTACGTGGATGCTCTACAAGTCGCGGCTTTCGTCGCAGACCGGCGTTGATTTCCCGGACCCGTGGAACGCACAGACTGCCATCTTAGCGACCGGACTTCTCATGGAAGACAACGGAGGGGGCGGAGGTACGAAAACGGCCGAGCGCCGCGCCGCTCTGCGATACTTTGCCGGCGGCAATTGGAACAACCCGCGGTTTGCTTTTTATGGCGATAGCGTAATGCAACTCGCGGATAAAATTCAGGCTGAGATAGATATATTGGAATCAAAGTAGGATAGCGGGGCGATACCTTGCGTTTGCGCCGTCTTTTGAGTATAGTCATCCGACCCTCCTTCGCATAAAGCTCCGGACGGGCCAAGCATGAAAAAAGACATTCACCCCGATACCTATCGAATGGTCATCTTCGAGGATTCCACCTCGGGGAAGCGTTTTCTCATTGGTTCGACCATTGAAACGACGAAGACCGACAAGTGGGACGACGGTAAGGAGCGCCCCGTTGTTCAGGTAGAAATCTCAAGCGCCTCACATCCTTTCTACACCGGCACTGCGAAAACTATTGATACCGCAGGACGCGTGGAGAAGTTCAAGACAAGGGCAGCTACAGCAAAAACAAAGAAAGCAGCTTCGGCGGCGAGGAAAAAGGAAACAGCCAAATAACGTCCCTGCCCGCAGCCCCTCCCCACTTTTTGGTCCTCCAATCCCAAAAGTGGTGTGGGGAGCGCGCTATTATGCATACATGACGAACGAAAAACACATAAACCTCGAAGATTACGCGAGCGACCATCGTGTGGCCTACCTTGTTGCCGAATGGAAGAGGCTCTCTCAAGCGGAGAAAGATGCGGTTGAGCTCATCGAAGTTGACCCTGCGATGAAAGAGCTCGCCGAGAAAGAGTTGCACGACATAGAAAGCCAAAAAGACGTGCTGATGAAGCAAATAGAGTCTATCGTCGGAAATGACAACGAGCGCGAATGGCCCAACGAGGTAGTCGTCGAAGTGCGCGCCGGAGTCGGCGGTGATGAAGCGGCGCTTTTCGCCGAAGAACTCGCGGCCATGTATTTGAAATACGCCGAGACGGAGGGGTGGAAGTTTAAAGCACTCGACGAATCGAGGAATTCGCTCGGCGGGTACAAAGAGGCGCAGTTCGAGATAAAGGGCGCTGATTGTTACCGCAAACTCCGGTATGAGACCGGGGTGCATCGCGTACAGCGCGTACCGATGACCGAAAAGGCAGGGCGCACGCACACCTCTACAGCGTCCGTGGCGATTCTCCCGATATACAAACGCACGAAGATAGAGATAAACCCGTCCGACCTCGAAATTGAGACCAGTCGCTCCGGCGGCGCAGGCGGGCAGAACGTCAACAAAGTAGAGACGGCGGTGCGCATCGTACACAAGCCGACCGGTCTTGATGTGAAGTGCACGTCTGAGCGCTCGCAAGCGCAGAACAAAGAAAAGGCGATGACGCTCCTCATAAGCAGGTTGCAACAGATGCAGGATGAAGCCGCCGACCGCGAACGTGCGGCAGACCGCAAAGCGCAGGTGGGCACCGGTGACCGCTCCGAAAAAATCCGTACCTACAATTTTCCCCAAGACCGCGTGACCGACCACCGCATCAAAGAATCGTGGTCCAACGTGCCGAAGATAATGGGTGGCGCTATCGAGCCGATACTGGAAGCTCTCCATAAAGCCGAAAGCGGCGACGCAGAAGCTGTGTAAAGTTTTTCTACCTGTGACCGGGCGATAGGAGAGTGACCTGCACTTGACACTCAGTCAAGAGCGTGATACCGTTTGACTGGTAAATAGCAACCGCTAAATAGGCAACTTTCGAGAGGACTGAGCAACGCCTTCACACGATAGGATTGATTCATTCGCTATACTCGGTGACGATGACTGCGACAACCCGAAAGTTCGCGACCCGTCCAAGGCCGCGAGGCCGTTCCTGTACTTGGGTCTCGAGCCGAATGGCAGACGAGACTTCGACTGCAGCATGCTGATCGATGTCGGCGACATCAGGAACTACATCCGGAAGAGGAAGCCGACCAAAGCGCTCTTGGATTTGTGCAGAATGCTTGCCAAGTCCGGCGTCGCAATAAGCTCGTTCAGCGAGTACGACCTGGAGCCCGGCGACGAGTACGCGATTATGGTTCCCCGCGCCGGCTATATCTGGCGCGAAGGGGTCCTGTATTCCCCAATGAGCGGGGTCAATAAACCGGTCCCAGGCACCGTCGGACCGGTCAAATACAAGGAACCGCATTACGAACCGCCCTCTTACAAGTAGCTCGGGCAGCTACATGAAGGGCTCCGGCCAGATCTTCGCGATCTGGTCGGCTCTTTATATATTTATAGAAGTCATAGGACCGCTTGCCTCAAGCGCTCGTTTTTGTTAGTATCCTCCGCACATGTCTACGACCGATATCAAGACCCTTTTTGACGCAGGCGCGCATTTCGGTTATGTGCGCGCACGCCGTCACCCAACTGCGAGCCCGTACCTTTTCACTACCAAGGACCGCACCGATATTTTCGACCTTGAGGTGACGACCGTGCGCCTCGATGCGGCGTGCGCATTTGCCGCATCTGTCACGGCAGCGGGTAAGCAGGTCCTCTTCGTCGGCGGCAAGCACGAAGCAACAGGCATCGTAAAAGATGCCGCAGAGCTTGTGGGCGCTCCGTATGTCGCAGGCCGCTGGATAGGAGGCACACTCACCAATTTCAAGAATATCCGCAAACGCATCGACCGCCTCGAACAGCTTATGAGCGAGCGGGCAAGCGGTGCGCTGGAGAAATACACGAAGCGCGAGCGTCTCATGATAGACCGCGAGATTACCGAGCTCTTGGGTCGCTTCGGCGGGCTCGTAAAGATGACCGACCTGCCCGCGGCACTCTTCATCGTGGATACGCGTCACGAGAACACGGCTGTTCTTGAGGCCAATCAGCTCAAAATCCCCGTCATCGGCCTCTCGAGCTCCGATTGCGATTTCTCGCTCGTGCAGTATCCGGTACCGGGCAACGATACATCCGTGCGCTCCATCGCACTCGTCGCCGGCGCAATCGGTGAGGCCCATAAGGAAGGGAAGTCAGTGGCAGCCGCAGCGAAGAGTGCTGCGAACGTGAAGACGGAAGAAGGAAAATAACTCCTCTCCGGGATTTATACGGTATACCCCATGAGATAATTATTTTTGAAATTGGTCGTAGTATTCGGACTTTTTTATCTCACGGGGTATAATTACGCAGAAGTTTTTTATATGGCAACAACAGATGAAATAAAAGCGCTCCGCGACCAGACCGGTGTTTCTATCATGCAGTGCAAGAGGGCCCTCGAAGAAGCGGGCGGTGACGTCGAAAAGGCAAAGGTTATCTTGCGCAAGGTAAGTTCTGCCATTGCATCCAAGAAGTCCGACCGCGCGCTCGGCGCGGGTATAGCGGCCGCTTACACTCACGCAGGCGGGTCGGTCGTTGCAGCCCTCGTGCTCGCGTGCGAGACCGACTTCGTCTCAAAGAACGAAGAATTCTCCAAGCTCGCTTACAGCATCGCTATGCACATCGCCGCCATGGGCCCGCAGTTCATTTCGCGTGATTCCGTAAAGGAGGCGGATCTGAAAGCGGCGCGCGAAGTGTTCGCCGAAGAAGCCGCCAAGGTCCCGGAGGCGGCGCGCGCGAAGGCTATCGAAGGCAAAGTCGACAGCTACCTGCGCGACCGCGTGCTCCTCGAACAGCCGTTCGTGAAAGACCCAAGCATCACAGTCCGCCAACTTATCGAATCGGCGGTACAGAAATTCGGCGAGAAGATCGAGGTCGTGCGCTTCGAACGTCTTTCCGTCAAATAGCATATGACCATCTCTATAGGCATATTCTTGCTGTCACTTTTTTGCATCGTCGCTTTGTTTGCCGGGAAGTACTGGGAGCTGCGGAGTGAGCGGGTATTGCTCCCGGTGTGGCGCGAGAAGCTGGATATGCGCGCGCAGCAGCTCAAAGAACTTATGGACGCTGCGCGGGTGGATGTGGCGAAGCTCCCGCCGGAAGCTTTGCGTGTATCCCGCATCGCGGTTCATCAGCTCGCGTTAGGGTTTGCGGCGTTCGCGCGCACGGCAGAGGGGTATGCCCACCGCCTTGCGGATGTCGTGTCTTACAAACACCGTTTTGAGAAGCGTGATACGCGTTCCGAATTTCTGAAAAAGGTCGCGGAGCATAAAAGCGGTAACGGTTCGAATGAATCGGGTGGCAACAATACGACGAGTCAGCTATAGTGGACGCACGCCGGAGTAGCTCAATGGCAGAGCGTCCGATTTGTAATCGGCTGACGGAGGTCCGATTCCTCTCTCCGGCTTTATAAAAATGAGACTGAAAATTCTGTTAAAATAGGTACGTGGACCTTACCTATCATTCCAAGCAAGAATATAGGGAAAAACAAAGTCGAATTGCAAAAACGGCTTGGCAAAAGCGATACCTGACCTTCAAGTACAAGACTGAAACCAGAGTGTGCTCACGCCCTAGTTGTGGAGTCGTTTTTACAGTCGCCGCATATAATCCAAAGCAGTATTGTTCGCAAAGCTGTGCGGCATGTGTCGCAAATGCCCGACGTGGGACAAGGAGCCTCAAGACGAAGCAGAAAATTGCCGCAAGTTTGAGGGGTCGTCCTAATCCGCGAAAGGGAACGATACTTGTGCCTCGTATCGAAGTGACTTGTATTAGTCCTGCTTGCAATAAGAAGTTCTTTATAGAGCGATGGAGAAAGAGAAGATTTTGCAGTAATCAGTGTGCGATGGCCGTAATAGGTGGCCAACCTACGTCTCCAAAAGCCTCAAAAGGTAAAAATGGCATCAGAAAAGATATCAGTTCCACCATCAACTTTTACAGCAGATGGGAGGCGAACATGGCTCGTCTCTATACTTATTTGAGAATTCGCTGGGAATACGCCCCTAAGTCATTCAATATCGGCGGGCAAATGTATACCCCAGACTTTTTCCTCCCGGAAACTGACACGTACATTGAGGTTAAGAATTTTTGGTGGACATATTCAAAGATACGTGACGAGAAGTTCCGGATGCATTACCCAAATATTCGGCTCGAAGTCATTTTAAAAGATGAATATCTGAAGTTGGAAAAGCAATATGCGCGTCACATACTGAAATGGGAATACAAAAATAGTAAATTGTAAATGGTGGCTTGATGGGTTACAGTGGCAACGCGTATGAATCTCCCAAAAGAGTACTGGTACTTACACGTAGGCCGTGCGAACGAGCTTACGGGTCGCGACCGCGTCATCTACCGTTTCTTTGAAATGCTGCCCGGACTTCTCTCTATCGGGACGCTTCTCCTTTTCGTCGCTCTTTCATTCCTCGTACCTGTCTGGGCTGCGTATCTCACGATTATATTTTCCATCTACTGGCTCTTGAAGACCGTCTATCTATCGGTACATTTGAGGCACAACTTCAAGCGAGTCCGGCATAATCTGGGCATTGATTGGAATGACCGCCTGAAAAATATCTCGCACGGAGACGTTCTCCACCTCGTCATCTTCCCGTTCTATACGGAGGGATACGAAGTCGTCGCTGAGAGCGTGCGGGCCCTTTTACGCTCCAGCTGGGACCACAAGCGTATCGCGGTCGTCATCGCGGCGGAAGAGAGGGCGGGGAAGGAACAACGGGCCGTTGCCGACCGTGTCGCGAAGGATTTCGGAGACAAGTTCGGGGCCTTCATCGTGACCGAGCATCCGGCGAACGTGACCGGCGAGATACCCGGGAAAGGCTCCAACATTTCGTACGCGGCCGAGGAGGCGCGCGTCAGAATTTTGGACGCACAAAATATCCCGTATGAAAAAACGCTTGTTTCGGCATTTGATATTGATACGGTCGTCTACCCGCAGTACTTCAGTTGTCTCACCTGGCACTTCTTGACATCGGAGAGGCCCGAGAGGACATCGTTCCAACCGATACCCCTCTACAACAACAACATCTGGGACGCCCCCATGCTCTCCCGCGTCATCGCGTATTCGAGCTCGTTCTGGCAGATGATACAGCAGGAGCGGCCGGAGCGGCTCGCGACCTTTTCCTCGCACGCGGTGCCTTTCAAGCCTCTTCGCGAAGTAGGATACTGGCAAAAAAATGTCGTCTCGGAAGATTCACGTATCTTCTGGAATCTTTTCGTACGGTTCGACGGCGATTACGACGTCGTTCCGATGGCGTACCCCGTTTCCATGGACGCGAACGTCGCGCCGAATTTGTGGGGAACCGCAAGAAATATTTACCTCCAGCACCGGCGGTGGACATATGGCGCGGAAAATATCCCATATATTCTTTTTGCGTTCCTCAAAAATCCACGCATACCGTTCGGGAAGAAATTGCGCGCGGCGTTCGTACAAATTGAGGGCTTTTGGTCTCTGACGACCAACCCGCTCGTGCTTTTTGCCGTGGGGTGGATGCCGCTCATCGTCGGCGGACGTGCCTTCAACGCAACCGTCCTTTCATATAATCTGCCGCTCGTTGCGAAAGGCTTTTTAACGGCTTCGCTTTTCGGGCTCATCGTATCCGCTGCGATAGCAATGCAGTTGGTGCCTGAGCGCCCGCGCGAGAAATCCCGCTTCCACAGCCTTATGCATTTTCTGCAATGGATGTTGGTCCCGCTCACGATGGTCATCTTCAGCGCGATACCGGGCCTCGATGCGCAAATACGCCTCATGCTGGGGCGCTATTTGGGATTCTGGGTGACGCCAAAGACCCGAAAAATATCGGCACCTGACGTTGCCTGAGGGGGCCTGCCCCCACACCAACTTTTTCCAAAAAAGTTGGTGTGGGGGTATACTTGCCCGAATGCAACCGCTCTCGAAGCTAAAGCGCCGGCTCTACCTGTACGGGCTCATATCGGTCTTTATCCTCTGCTTGCCTGTCGTGTTGCTATACGCCAACGGCTACCGCTTTAAGAGCGGGGCAGGATTCGTGCGCACGGGGAGTGTCATCATCACAGTTGCCGAGGGGGGTGCCATCGTCTCATTGGACGGGGAGGAGGTCGGCACGTCCGGTTTTCTGCGGCACAATTTTTATGTGGACAATCTGGCTCCCGGGAAACATCAGGTCGTTGTGTTGCGTGAGGGTGATCGTGAGTGGCGAAGGACCCTCACCGTCGAACAGGAGCTCGTGACCGACGCGCAGGCGTTTTTGGTGCCCATGAGCATCGTCCCCGCACCGCTCGTTGACAGCGCAAAGGCTCCCACGTCAACGACGACGACGCCGCATGCGACGTACGAATCGTATCGCACGGCGTTCCTACCTCCGAAGAAGGCGGCGACTTCGACGCCGGTCGTCGCTCTACACAATCCCGAGAGCGAAGGACTCTCCGTCGATGACGGCAATGTCCTCGTACGCTGGACGGATGCAGGGATTGTCCCGCCAAGCCGTTATTGCCCGAGCCCGTCGGTTTGTGTCGCGCTGATACCCGTCGAAAGTGGTCAACAGAATACGGCCAGAGCGGAATTCTTCAGGGGAGGCGTCGTCTATGCGACAAAAGAGGGCGGCGTTTTCTTAAGCGAAATAGATATACGTCCCGAGCCGCTCACCGTACCGCTCTATCCCGTGCGGGGCGCCGATTTTCGCATCGTAGACGGGCACCTCATCGTAAAAGACGGCACCGCTTTGTACGAGATAACGGGACTCTAGTGCGATATACTGCCGCTATGAAGCCCGGTAGTATCCATCCCATATCGTCCCTCATCCGTGAGGCAAACCGCATCTTTTTCGACATGGGTTTTTCGTTTGCTGAGGGACCACTTTTGGAGAGTGAGCGATACAACTTCGACATGCTCAATTTCCCGAAAGATCACCCCTCTAGGGACATGCAAGACACTTTCTTTATCAAAGGCGAACAAGGCAACGTGTTACGCACCCACACTTCAAATGTCCAGACTCGCTATATGGAATCACAGATGAAAAAAGGAGTACCTCCGCCATATCGGGTTGTTTCGCTAGGTAAAGTATTTCGTAACGAATCGAGCGACATGGGGCATGAATCCGAATTCTTTCAGATCGAGGCACTTGCCATCGACAGGGACGTAACAATGGCTAATCTGAAAGACACGCTGCAAGCGTTCTTTCGCGGCATATATGGAGGGACGTCGGTGGAGGTGAGGTTCCGTCCGAGCTTCTTCCCATTCACCGAACCGTCGGTCGAAGTGGACATGCGCGTATCAGGTGCGCACATCCCGGAGAAGCTCCGAGACAAGTGGATGGAAATGGGCGGCGCCGGCATGGTGCATCCGAATGTGCTCAAAAATACGGGAGTCGACCTCGAAAAGTATCAGGGATTTGCGTTTGGGTTCGGTATCGACCGTCTCGCCATGTTGAAGTGGGGCATCGACGACATCCGCCTCATGCACTCCGCTGACCTCCGCTTCATCAATCAATTTTGATATGTCGCTCCTAAGAAAAATCGGATTCGGACTGCTGGCAGTCGTAGCGTTATTCGCTTCGACCAACCTCTATGTCTACATGTCTACACCTCGCTCGATCCAAGACGTACCGATAATCGTACGAGATGCCTATGAAACTCGAAAGATATCCAATGTAAGTGCTTCAAACATTACCTATTGTCGGGAGTATTTTTCTAGGTCGTATCGTGTAGGATACCCAACCGGTATAGCACCGTTCGTTTCTAAATATTCGATGCACGGCGATTTAATAGGCGAAGAGCAAAAAAGCGACCTTGTGACAAACACTCGAGGACGCGGACAACTTATGTTGGCACTCCTGGGCATCGCGAGCGGGCTCTTTCAGTGTAAAGAAATCGCAACAAAATAAGTATGAAAATCTCGCGCGAATGGCTCCAGAGTTATTTTGAGAAACCGCTGCCGGATGCCGCGGCGCTTGGCGACGCGCTTACCTTCCACGCGTTCGAGATAGAAAGCGTCGAAAATGATGTGCTGGATGTGAAAGTGACGCCTAATCGCGGGCATGATTGCCTTTCGCATCGCGGCATCGCGAGAGAGCTTTCAGCAGTTCTCAAAATGCCGATGAAGGTAAATTACGGTGGTGCAGCGCCCTTGATTCTTGAGCCGAAAACAGATGCACTCAAAGTCACTGTAGAAAATTCGCAGCTCTGCCCGCGCTTCGCCGCCGCATATATCACAGGAGTCAAGGTAGGGGCCTCGCCGGAGTGGCTGCGCACGGCGCTTGAGAGTGTCGGCCAGAAAAGTATCAACAACGTCGTGGACGCGACGAATTACATAATGTTCAACGTCGGCCAGCCGCTCCATGCGTTTGATGCCTCCAAATTGAAAATGAAAAATGAAAAATGGAAAATTGTTGTCCGTAATGCAAAAG
>MFKY01000045.1 GCA_001781175.1 Candidatus Kaiserbacteria bacterium RIFCSPHIGHO2_01_FULL_55_37 | reverse complement strand
GAATGTCACCTTTGAACAGAGCATGCGCCTCTTCAAGTTCATCCATCGTAGGCGCAGCAACGCTCCCAAGCTCGTCGGCTACAGTGACGGGAAGTTGTCGTTGCGGTGGGAGATCCGGTCGCAGAAGTTCCTGAATGGCCGGATGTAGTTTCGTCAGATTGACCCTCCCCTGCACATACGCCTTGGATTTTCCACGGGCTGCTGCGATCTTTTCCAACGTCATTCCCCTCGACTGAAGCCGGACGATTTCCCGCCCTTCTTCAATGTAGGTCAGACCCGCGTGAGGTCCGTTCAGTAGAGAGGCATCGAAGAGGAAGTCGATCTCGTTTTCGTAAATGGTTACCTTGATAGGAACCGCCCCGACCGGCGCATTGAGCGCTGAGGCCTGTCGCCTATGACCGCTTACGATGATGAACGGCCGGCTCTCGTGTTCGGGGGCAACCCGACCCCACGGTGTATGGGAAAGCGGAGCAACGTCGATTGATTGACGTACGCCGCGTTCCCGCACGCTTTCTGTAAGTTCGGCGAGATCAACGGCATTCATGTACTCGCGTGGCTGATCCAGATTAGGTGCCAGTAGCTGCGGGTCCACGTAACCCGTACCGCCGTCTTTCTTCCACCACGACTGCGGCTCGTTAGAAAGCAAAATCTCCCTCCCGCCGGGGAGGGTAACTTTTTTCTTCGATAGATTCGACATCGTCCTGCCTCCTTGGCTGGATAGACTGGTGAATTTTCGGGCATGTTAAGGTACATGCCGAAACCACTCTACTTCAAGGATTGGATGGCGCAAGGTAACACGGCGCCCCGGCCATTCCTTACATCCCTTCAACGGCTTCTTCGGCACGAAACCCTTCAGCAAAACGAACGAGTATCTAATGGAGCACAACAAAAAACCGATTGATTGGTCGTAATTAATTCGCGGTATATAGTGCAGGTCGTGGCCTCGTGGGAGGCCTAGGGAAGGAAAAACGCCATGTCGTTGTTCACTAGGCCCTTGCGCCTCTCCCCCGCTTACTATTTCGATGAGCGTCCGGAGAGGCCATCGGCCGATATCTCGTGGGAAGTCGCGCGGCGACTAACCGACAACCGGCTCCGCGCTATGCGTAGCTGGATTGAAGGCGGTGGGGAAAAGAGGGATGGGCACGTGGGTTATCTGAAAGCAAATCTGCTCAATACCCTTCGACAACTTGCCTCGGAAACGCGGCGAAACCGATATGATGATTACGATGAGGACCACTCGGAAGGGCGGATCAACGGGCTCATCGAAATCATCAAGGACATAAAGATCGCCGACGGCCCCAAGTTCGCCTCGGTTTACGAACTCATGGGTGTCCCTGTTCCGGAAACAGTCATGGGCACCAGTTGGGACTATCGACGACGGCCTCGCATTGGCGAAGTCGGCGCTTACGATATGGAAGTGGCGCGCGATATCGTCCGTAGGGATCCCTGGATGTGAACATCACATGGGTTTCGATGCATCGGATGCATCAAGAGCGTGGCGACTGTCGCGCTCTTTTTGTTTGTATCGGCTCCAAACCCTTCAGCAGAACGAACCAGTACCTAACGGCCCACGACAAAAAGCCTATTAATTGGTTATAATTTTTTACTAATATTTGGCCGCATAGGCGTCCACCCTGAGAGATGCACCTAATACGATCAGATTTGCTACGAAAAAAATCAGTGTACCCGCGAGAAGTATAAAACTAAGCCAACCGAGGGTTGGTCTTTGAACAATAATCGCAGTACCCAGGACAACTACTGCAAGCTGTGCAATGGTTAGAAAAACGAGAGTTCTTGTCATCGCGGCAAGAAGAACCTTGAACGCCAAGCCTCTTTCTCCCTTTCTAACATAGCCATCGTACTCTTCACTGACGATATGTGGAGTTACATCGTCGATGTTCCAACGCAGGAGATATAAATCTCTGTTGTTTGCCCCATGCCGAAAATCTGCGTAGACCCGCAAAAGCTTCTCATAAGTTGAGGATCTGATGCGAGACTTATATAGCAGCCCTGTAACGAGCAGGAAAGCGTAAAAAGTCACTTCGTATAAACCACGAGGTATTTGCTGGTTAGCGGACAAATCTCCAATGTAAGGAAAGGACAATGGCAAATTGTTTCCAGTTATCGACAACACTAGGATGATGAAGGCTATGAAGCCGTATAGAACTAAACGCCTTTGTTTATTAAGTTCAGAAGCAAGGGATAAGGACAACCCGTGTGCGTACTGGTCGTTAAAAACCTTTCCGGCAGAATCAGCTTCTAACTTTTCTCTGAATATCTCAGTAATTCTCCAGTAAGAAGAACCTTCTTGAGGGTACTCCGATTGCTCAAAGAGGGATTGCTCAAAACTCTTTTTTACATTTGGCAGTTCGCTCCAATGCTTCATATTTTCAATAATCCTGATAAGGAATCTCTATGCAAATGCGGGCCGATGATGGCGAGGTTTAGTTTTTCTGTCTTTAGGATGTCTTTTGCTACACGCTGAATGTCCGCCGCCGTAACTTTGTCTATCGCCTTGATGACATCCTCAATATGGCGGATACGGCCCAAAGCTATGAGCGACGTGCTCGCGTGCTGCGCTACGGCATCGCTCGTTTCAAGCGCGAGTGTCATCGTGCCCTTCATGTACGATTTTGCCTTCTCAAGCTCCTCTTTAGAAACTTTCGTGCGCTTTATCTTGCGAAACTCTGCGAGAATCGTTTCCACTGCTTTTTCGAGCTTGCCGTGCTCCACACCCGCCTGCACGACGAATGCGCCTGTGTCAGGATACTTATCCACCGATGCGTGCACCGAGTAGGCGAGGCCGCGCTTCTCGCGGACTTCGAGAAAGAGCCTGCTGCTCATGCCACCGCCGAGAATAGTAGAGAGCACGTTGAGTGCGTATTCATCCTTGTGCAAATACGGGTATGCGGGAACGCCGAGCATAAGCTGCGTCTGGTCAGTGGCCTTCTCCTTTATTGAGATGCGCGGGGCATTCTGAGTCGTTGTGAAGGGGATGAGGCCGGGTGCCTCGGCCTTTTTCACACGGCCGAATTCTTTTTTTATCTTGGCGAGCACCTTGGGCGAATTGAATGCACCCGCGACGCAGACCACCGTGTTGGCGGGGACGTAATTTCTCTTGAGATAAGTAGAGAAATCTGTACGCGAGAATGCGCGGATGTTTTCCTTGGGTCCGAGGATGGTGCGCCCGAGCGGGTGCTCCTTGCCGTAGATAAGCGCGTCGAAAACATTATCAATAGTATGCATCGGCATGTCCTCATACATATCTATCTCCTGAATGATGGCGCCGCGCTCTTTGGTAATCTCTTTTTGCGGTAAGATGGAATTGAGAAAGATGTCGCTAATCACATCGAGCGCCGTATCAATGTAGCGGCCGCTGACCTTGGCGTAGTAGGCGGTGCGGTCCTTGGCGGTAAAGGCGTTGTAGATGCTGCCGACGGCGTCGAGCTCCTCGCTGATTTCCCGTGCACCCTTGCGCTTCTTCGTGCCTTTGAAAAACATGTGCTCAAGGAAATGCGCAAGGCCGTTCTCACGCTCATTCTCATAGCGGGAGCCCGTGCCCGTCATCACGACCACCGTGGCGGTAGCCGTCTGCGGCATAGGGACAAGCACGACGCGCAGGCCGTTTTTGAGTGTGTGGATGTCGTACTTCACCCCGTTAGAAGCCATATGGTGTTTGAGCATGAGTCATAAAGTGGGTATTGAAAGATATTCGCGAAGCTTCTAACGGGGCAAGTCGTGCTGCGCATAGTATCGCCTCACGGTTGATATAGCAAAAGGTAAAGGTTATATTGCCGCGGGACGTCGATTGAGCGTCCGCTATTCGGGGGATGAATCCATGACGAACCGTAGTTGGCTGCACCGCAATGCTTGGTGGATGATGCTTGGAGGCATTGTCCTCGCACTGCTGCTAGGCACCGTGTACGTGGTAACGGCTATAAGAAAGTTGCCGCCACCAATCATGGTCTACTCGCAACTTGACCGCACAATCGCGCTTGAAAGAGAGGGTTCCGCGGTGCGGAACCCCTTTTCTTTTCTGGGAAACGCGCTAATCTCTTCTAAATGACTATCAACGAGATACGCACCAAGTATCTGGAATTTTTTAAGGCGCGCGGGCACACCATCATTCCATCCGCGCCCATAGTCCCGCAGAACGACCCGACGACACTCTTCACGGGAAGCGGCATGCAGCCGCTCATCACGTATCTCCTTGGTGCACCGCATCCCAAGGGGAATCGTTTGGTAAATAGCCAGAAAAGCTTCCGCGCGGAAGACATTGAAGAGGTAGGGGACAATAGACATACAACATTTTTCGAAATGCTCGGCAACTGGTCGCTCGGTGATTATTTCAAAAAGGAGCAGTTACCGTTTTTCTTCGAGTTCCTGACTTCCGAAATCGGTCTCGACCCGAAGCATTTGTACGTGACAGCATTCATCGGTGATGAAAAGAATAACGTCCCGCGGGATACCGAATCCGCCGAGGTTTGGACGAAGCTTTTTACGGTCAAGGGGATAGACGCGAAAGTCGTCGCCATCGGCTCCGAGGCCGACGGGTACCGCCTCGGCATGCAGGGCGGCCGCATTTTCTACTACGAGGCCAAGAAAAATTGGTGGAGCAGAGCGGGGGTGCCTGAAAACATGCCTGCAGGAGAGCCGGGCGGCCCCGATTCGGAAGTGTTTTATGACTTTGGAACGCCACACGACCCGAAGTTCGGTGCGGAATGTCATCCAAACTGCGATTGCGGACGGTTCCTTGAGATAGGCAACTCCGTCTTTATGCAATATCTCAAACAACCTGACGGCTCGTTCGCCTTGCTCCCCAAACAAAATGTGGATTTCGGCGGGGGACTGGAGCGCATCGCCGCCGCTGCGCAGGGCGACCCCGATGTATTTGCGATAGACGTATTTGCTGATACCATCGGCCTCCTCATTCATTTTTCGGGCAAGGAATACACCGATAGTCGTTATAAGCGTAGCTTTCGTATCGTCGCCGACCACATGCGCGCGGCCACATTCATGCTCGAAGCGGGTGTGCGCCCGAGCAATACCGAACGCGGGTACGTCTTGCGCCGCCTCATCCGTCGTGCGGCGCAGCATGTTCAAAAACTCGGCATCCCGTCTGAAAAAGTGGAAGACAGCATGCTCGTGCGCTGCGCCGCCTCCTTTATAGAGAAGTACAAGCAAGCCTATCCCGAATTCCAGAGCGAGTATGTCTACAAGCACATTACGGAGGAAATTTGGAAGGAGGTAAAACAATTCGCGCACACGCTTGAAGCGGGAATGAAGGAGTTTGAGAAAATCGCCGCAACAGGGCACATAGAGGCGCAGGAAGCCTACACGCTTTT
>MFKY01000044.1 GCA_001781175.1 Candidatus Kaiserbacteria bacterium RIFCSPHIGHO2_01_FULL_55_37 | reverse complement strand
TTGATGCGGAGGCGGTGCGCGGTTTCGGCTTTCTTTCCTCCGGAGGAGGACCGGCCTCCGGCGGGGGCGCGGGAGGTAGTTGCGGCAGAAGTGTCAGCAGTAGTAACTGCCTTCTTTCCGCCGGAGGCGGATCCGCCTTTGGCGGAGGCGCGGGGTTTCCGTGCCTTCTTTATCGTCGCTTCCGCTGTCATAGAACCCGCAGAGTATGCACCAGCCCGCGGAAAAATGCAATCCCGGCGTCGCGGTGCACAGGTACGCCGTTGCCAGAGTACTCAAGCGGCCACATACTTGCTCTATGATAGGTTTCGCGCTCGTTGTGCTTGCCATAGAGTGCATCTTCTCTATTTTCTTCGGCATGGTCTTTTGGCATTTCTGGTCGCGCTCCGCTATGAAGCGCACGATTGCGATTCGCGCCATCCTCATATACGCATCCGGCTGTATCGTATTCCTTCTCCTTACCCTACTCCTCCCGCTATGACCGACGAAAACCCTGAAAACGAACGGATGCTGCTCGTCGTGCACAAGCATCCCGCCTCGTTCTTGAGCGAAGCCGTCCTCACCATCGTGCCGGGGGGTATCATCCTCTCTATACTTATTCTCTTCCGCGGATTGCCGCTCACGGCTGCAGACGCGTCCGTACACGCCATCGTGACATTGCTCGTGCCTGCATGTTTCCTCATCCTTTGGACGCTGCTCGCCGTCCAGTGGACGAATTACTACCTCGACATGCTCATCGTGAGCGACCGGCACATCTATTACATGACGCAGGCCAATTTCGCGCAACGCTCGGTGGAGCAGTGGAATATCCCCGATGTAAGCCACGTGAGCGTCTACTTCGGCAACATCATTGAATCGTTCTTTAATTACGGTACGCTGGAGATTGAATCGCGTGACGGAGGCGCTCCGACGAAGGTCGGCGGTATCCCCGACCCCGAATACGTCGCCGCCGTGATACTGAAACAAGACGACCGCTACGGGCAGCTGAAAGAAACTGCGCAAAAACAACAAGAGCTCCTGAGATTCGTGAGTCACGAAGTGAAAAGCCACCTCGCCAAGAGTAAAGCCGCTTTCGCCTCGATAGTCGAAGGCGATTACGGCACCATATCGGATCCACTTAGTTCGATGGCGCATCAAGCACTCGCGGATTCGCAAAAAGGAGTAGAGACCGTAATGTCCATCCTCAATGATTCGGGCCTCAAGCAGAGTGCCGTCCATTTCGAAATGAAACCTTTCGACCTCTCGGCGACGGTGCGTCGCGCCGCGGAAGAATTCCGCCCGCAGATGGAGCGCAAGGGACTCTCTTTACAGACATCCATAGCGCCCATTTCCGAAATACGGGGCGACGAAGAAAAAATCGAACGGCACGTCATCCGCAATTTACTGGAGAACGCGCTGCGCTACACACCCGCGGGGCATATCGAGGTAATGCTGCAAAATATTGACGGTGTGGCGCGGCTCAGCGTCGTCGACACGGGCATTGGCATGGATGCGGCCGAGATTGGAAAACTTTTTACACAAGGCGGTCACGGCGAACATTCAAAAGAAGTGAATCCCGATTCCACGGGCTACGGACTCTTCGTCGCCAAGCAAGTGGTGGATGCGCACGGAGGGCGCATCTGGGCAAGCTCGAACGGCGCCGGCACCGGCTCAAGATTCTTCGCCGAATTCCCGGTGGGATAAATAAACATCGCGGGCGTGCGCAGCATAAAGCGGCGCACGCCCAGGTTCGAACAGAACACGAAAAGGATACCTTCACACCCTTGCGACGGTCGTCAACGAGCCACAAGATTCACTTTGAAGATTTCCTCTACGGCCCGGAGGCGAGCGAGCACGGCATCGTTGTCGAGGTTAAAGGCAGCATTCTCTGCCACCATCAACTTTTCACGCAAAACCGGATTCTTGATTTTGTCGACATCGCGAATCCGTTCGAGATCGTATTTGATGATCTCGTTGTTGTGCCGCACGACCGAACCGAAAGCCTTGGTGCATTCCGTGTAGGCCTCGCGGTCTGTCTGTAAGCCACACCGGGCAGATTCACTTGCCTTGATTGATGCCAAGGCCTTGATCACTTGCTTTTGCTTCGAATCCACCCAGTCGCTAACGGGGGTCGCGGCGTCGGCAGACACCACGCACAGCACCGTAGCAATCAGCAGGGCGCGTAAGGCTTTAGGCTTCATCATGGGGGCTCTCCGTCCTTCGTTGTTTACACTCGATTGGTCTCGCAGCAACGCGAAACTTCTCAGCCTACATTTGACCACATGTATGGGTTTCAAGCAAGCTCTGAGTGCAGAGCGCGGAATAAGAACTTCGCTAATATCCACCTCGCCCGAAAGTATCTCTAATCTAACTGTTATCATTCACGCATGGCGGACAAGTGGGTCGGCGTTTTCACCCTGGCTGTACTCATAGGATTCGTTTCGTATATCGAGAGCTCGTCGCTGCTATCGCGCGAGCTGGCCGTAAACGCTCCGGCAATGTTGGCTCAAGTGGCCGGAGCCGTCACCGCATCGGCAGAAGCTAATAAGCTCTGTGCGCCGCCGTCACCGGACGAGGTCTACATGTACACAGAAAATAAGGCCCAGTGGTACCCGGCAAAGGTTTCTGTCGGGTTTAAGGAGACCGTTTCGAATGGCGTATATTCAGGCGAAAATATAATGAAAACAAACCTGTACCATAAATCGTGCAGCGAGAAGGACGAAAAGGCGAGGATATATATAATCAGCCACTGTAGGGCCCAAGGACAGTGCCACGCTGATCGTTATCAGGGTGAAGATGGCACGATGCACGATATTACAGGCGGAGCCACTGCACCTAAGCCAGACTGCGGCTTTTCACTTGTCGGATGTGCGGGAGCTGGCGAGGTGACTCAGCCAACCACTCCCCCGGCGGCCACCCCCGGAGCTGCTCCCGCTACTTCGAATCCGCTTCCTTCGGGAACAAATGACCAGGCACAAATCGGAGGGACTGCACCAAGCGTTACTACTCCTGCAACTACCGGCGGTAGAAGCCCTTCGACCGCTGACAAAATCGCAAGCTATACGAGTCCGAGCGGCGGGGGTACGCAACCAACTTCAGGTGCCACGCCACCGGGCGGTGGGTACACCCAGCCGACGACACAGACTTCTCCGTCATACTCCAACCCGAGTGGCCCTGCTTACACCGGTCAGCCGCAATCGCTCAATCCGAGCTACAGTCCGACTTCGCAAGGGGGATTGTTCGCCGGAAATTATCCGAACTACAACCCGCTCACACAATCCTACAATCCTTCCTCGTTCACGGGACAATACTCAGCGCCCATATATAAGGGCACGAGTCAGAAGCAATCGGGCAACAAGATTTTCTCGGCCGTGACGTCATTTATATCCGGATTCCTGTCGGTGCAGTCGCCGCCAGCCGGCACGCCCTACCAATCACCCGAGGCCGTTTCTTCCCCCAAAATATACAATGCGTATTTGCCCGGTAAGGTGCAGCAGGGGCCGGGAAGCGTGACGTACGTCATCGTCAATCCGGCATCTCAACAACCCAACTCTGCGCCCACCAATCCGACGGCTCAGCCCGACATCAACGAAATCAACAGAAGGATTATCGCTCTCGGGAAAGAGGGTCGACGTACTCAGCAACTCTCTGACTTGCAGGGCACGGATACTTCCGACCCCGCGACAGCCGGTACGAACGGGCTGCCGCAATCCGGGTATTCCGTCACGACCGTCAGTCTCGAAGACGCTTTCAGAGGGCCTCGGGGCGCCAAGGCGACGCCCGAGCCTGCCGTCGAGGACCCGCAGAGTACATCAAGCTTGAAGTGGGAAGGGACGCGCGTCGTCGTGACGGGGATACCCGTAGACATTTCAGCGCTCATCGCAAGCTACACCAACGGTTGGTTGCCGAATACGAACACTTCGTTCCGGGCGCAAATCGCGCTCGCGCAAGCACAAAGCGATTACGAGTCGGCGATGGCACAAATTGCCGCGCTGCAGGAAGCTCAGACCTTCGGATTGTGCGACGAGACGTGTGCCTCATCTCTCACTTCGCTTCAGAGTGAAATTCCCATCCGGAAAACAAATATCAACACCCTTCGCGATACCGTGCAAAAGAAAGAGGCCGCTCAGCTCGAACTTCCCGCTCCGGCTACGCAGATATCGCGCACTGTTGAGAATTTTGTACGTTCTCAAAATCCGGGTACGGACGCCCCCGCTGTCGCCTTGAGCAGGGAAATCCTCGACTCTATCGCTGTGCCGCGTGGTGCTGATGAGGCGAGTCCTGCCCGGGCGCCTTCACCCGCCTCGGTGCAAGCACCCCGGAGTCCGGAGAGTCCGGCTCCGGCAGTAAGCGTCGCATCGCAAGAAGAAAACACGCCCGCATCGAGCGAGGTGCGCGGAGAAAGTACAGTTCTGAACGTTATCAGCAAAGTGTGGAACGCGCTGAAATCCTGGTTTGTGCCGCGTGCGACCAAGCCCGCTCCGCAAAAATACTGTTCGCTCTTCTCACGCATCTTCGGCGGGTGTAAGTAACTCTCCGGCGGTTTATTTCTTGGAAAAATCTGCACGCAGAGACAGTGCGCCGAGAGCGAGGAAAAGCAGCGCCTCAAGCCAATTTTGTTTTTGAACGGCCTCAATGAGTGCAATGCCGAAAAAAATTATAAATACTGCCAAGTTTGCGAACTCCGGTTTTTTCATATTCTAAGCATACCACCGCTTTTAGACATCCCAATACTTAACTTTTTCATTAAGTATCGGGATTAAGAGATATCTATCCAGTAGCGTAATTTACCGACGCCCGTTTCCGAATTCGGAATTTCACTGTCCAACACTCCACGATTTTTTTCGATTATTTTGCGGGAGGCGACATTGTCGACATCGCAGGTAATGCGTACTTTCTCAATTTCCATTTCTTTCGCTTTCAGAAGCGCGAGCTCAAGGAGCTTGTTGCCATAGCCCTTGCCTCGCTTGCTTGGACGAATGTTGTAGCCGATATGCCCGCCGATTTGGAGTAGGTGTTCATTGAGCCGCGCACGAACGCTTACACGCCCGATATATTCTCCCCCCATCGACGAGCCAGAATTCCGTTTGCGGTACGTACCCTTCCGGTTGATTCTTGCCTTCCGCATGACTCCGCTCCCGCTCGACGAACACCTCGAAATTCTTTTCAAGTTCTTCAATTGATAAGTTGCGATAACTGCGGGTCGGCTCCGTCTCCGCTTCACCCTTGTACTCTCTCACCGCTTCGACAAAAGAATCTTTGTATTCCGCCGACGGCAAAATAAGTTCCATAATTTATCCAAAAAGATAGGAGTGGCTTCCGATGTCGATGAGAACAAGAATAAGGAGGTCGTCGCGACGCTCATAGACAAGCAATACATTGCCTTTGATATGACACTCGCGATACGCGCTCCACTCTCCGCTTAATTGGTGGTCCGTATACGGAGCAGGCAAAATCTTTCCGGCCATGAGCGTGTTAACTGCCTCATTGAAATTCTCCTCCGCGCTCGACTTGAACATTCCCGACCGCTTGAGTTTCCTGAGCGACCGCGTGAACTGTCGAGACGGTATCACTCTGTACATCCGCTGATTATAATAGATCTTTTAGTAGCTCCTCTGCCGAGTCGTATTTCTTCCCATGCTTAAGAGCCCAGGCAACTTCCTTGTCCCACTCCGCACGAAGTGCGGCGGGATTTTTGGTCGGCTTGAATGGCATGCCCTGCTCGGTGACTAC
>MFKY01000043.1 GCA_001781175.1 Candidatus Kaiserbacteria bacterium RIFCSPHIGHO2_01_FULL_55_37 | reverse complement strand
CCCCCCGGGAGGAATCGGACCTCCGTCTCGAAGTTAAAAGCTTCTTGCTCTACCATTGAGCTACGAGGGGGTACCTTAATCCTACAATAGACAGTGGTTCCAATCCATCGGATTGTCCCCATATCTGAAATGCGACTATACCATTCTGCCTTTTGCTTCGCGAGTTTACAGCGGTAAATCGAAAGCGAAGACTCCGGCGCCCGTGACGACGAGTGAGAGAAACATCACAAGCGAAAGGAGCGTAGTGCTCTGCGGCAATACCCGCAGGCGGGGCATGAAGATGTCGAGGAGTATCCGCACCGCTCCCAGCAAAGCGACCCCCTGCGTCCATGTGCCGAGGGCGAGTGCGGCTGAGAGGGCAATTTCGAGAACACCGAAAGCGCGAATGCTGTTTTCAGGCGCTGAGAAGTGCTTCCAGGCCATTGCGGCGAGTACACATGCGAGCGCAAGGCGTATAACGAACGGTGAAAACGGCGTGAGGAATAGTATCTGGGGAAATAACGAAAGCATGGCAAAAGTATACCACCCTGGTGTATCCTGCGGCCATGAGAGACATGGCGGTACTACTACACAACGTCCGCAGCACGCACAATGTGGGCTCTATATTCCGCACGGCCGATGCCGCCGGGGTCTCCCGCGTATATTTGAGCGGATATACACCGACTCCCCTCGATAGATTCGGGCGCACGCGGAAAGACATCGCGAAGACGGCGCTTGGCGCGGAGAAGTCAGTCCCGTGGGAGTACCACAAATCTCCGATGGCATTAATAAAGAAATTGTCCGCCGGAGGCGGACCCTCCTCCGGAGGGAAAAAAGAAAGATGGAATATTGTAGGTGTCGAGCAGAGCCCGCGGTCTATCGATTACCGGAAGTTCTCCGCCGAAGGCGGATCCTCCTCCGGAGGAAAGAAAAAAGGGAAAACTGTATTCGTCTTTGGAAACGAATTGAGCGGAGTCCCGAAGAGTATTCTCAAAATATGCGATGCAATCGTAGAGATTCCCATGCACGGCAGAAAAGAGTCGCTGAACGTCTCCGTCGCCGCCGGAATTATTTTGTTTTCAGTACGTTAAGACGTCCACGGTTCTCCCTTCCCCATCCAGGAGGCGGATGACGTCGTGCGAATTTGCCCAGAGCTCGGAGCGCAGTGCGAGGTATGCGCGGTAGGTAGGAAGAGCGAACGAAGAGCCGAATTTGTGTGCGTTGACGCACCCGTTGTAAGAAATCGAGTTAACGACGAATGACCGGCACGAGGGCGACAGATTGGACGGCGGATTGGAGGTGAAGTGGCAGGAAGACAGACTATTGAGGTAGTCGAAACACGAAGCGCCATAGGTGCGGATAGTGTCGGCGTTCATCGGCAGCATTTCCGCGGGTGCCGGGCATTCTCCGGAGAGTTCGGGAGTGAACGTCTGGAGTTCGGTCAAATATCCAATGCAGATATTCTCGCGGAATGACGTGCCGACGGGGGAAGCGGCCGTGGTGACATAGACGGAGGCACCCGGATCGAGAGATATCGGTCGCACGACGTTCACAACGCCCATCACAAAGGTGGAAGCTGCCTGGGGGAGCGGCACGCGTACGCCGGAGACCACGCTTTGCAGAGACCAGTTCGCGAGAAGGACGGGTCCCGTGTTGCTCCCCGATGCGGTGAGTTCGACGAATTCAATTGAAGGGTTGCTTTCCGTCGCACTGCTTTCCCGGATAGCTATCCTTCCCGCATACGGTGAGGGATTACCGAAGTTGCGTGTCGGGGATTCTTGCGAGGCCGAACGCTGGTCCTCGTCGCCGGACGCATCATTGCGTGCCGCTGCCTCCGACGCGTAGTCTCCGATGTCGGGGCCGCGGGTGAGCTCGCTCGGTTGCCACGGGAGCTTGATGAACGAGCCTGATGTGCTCGTCCCGAAAATAAGTTCGAGCGGGTTTGCGAGTGAACGCGCCGTGCGTGCCGCCGCGCTCCAACCGCCGGTCAGCAGCCAAAAGATGACAAGGGCGATGACGAAGAGGACGAGGGAGACGATGAGGACGCGTTTTATCATGCCGATTTTGTCTGCGAGCGTAGCGAGCAGCTACAAAATCGAGCATCCAGCACCTTTCGCGAAAGGTGCTGGGTTAAGAATCTGTAATTCGCTTTGCTCATAACAGTTTCTAAAGTATACCTCGTTCTATTTTTTATTTGAACCCAATATGCGCAGCGCTTCGCGCAGCCGGTCGTTTGAACGCTCGATTTCCTGAGGGACTTTACGCAGAGCATCGCGCGCTTCTCCCTGGGAATATCCGAGCGCCCGCATCGCTTCGAGCGCTTCTTCGTCGCCGTGAAGTGATGCGGCGCTGCCCGCCACTCCCGCACCCACTTTGTCTTTCAATTCAAGCACTATCTTCTCGGCCGTTTTCTTGCCGATGCCCGAGACCTTGGTGAGATACGAAGCATTGCCCGCAGAGATGGCACTGCGTAGTGTCTCTACCGATGCGATATCGAGAATGGCGAGTGCTGATTTCGGGCCGATGCCTGAAACGGTGAGGAGGAGCTCAAATAGGCGCAGCTCTTCTTCGCCCGAAAATCCGTACAGGTCGAGAATACTCTCGCGCACGGCGAGATGCGTCCAGAGCGTGGCTTCGCGGTCTTGTTTGAGCGTGAGTAATAGCTCGCGGGTGACGAACACCTTGTACCCGACGCCACCCGCCGAAATGATGGCGTATCCAGGACGAACGGCGGAGACTTTACCATCAAGGCGACCAATCATGGAGTAAGTATCAGGTATCAGGCGATAAGTAGCAAACAGGGAATCCTTATTTCGGGCCGTTACTAGGCCCCGTTTGGGGCCATTGACAATGGAGTGATAAGTGCTATAATTATCCGAGGTAGGGATAAAACCCTCATTTCTCAACGTTTTCGTACAGGTGCGAATAACTTCATATTGTTGGTTTCTTGGCTCACGGCTCGCAAGAGGCGTGCGGCAAGATTCCCGCAAGGGAGTCACGTTCTTTCACACTCAACTCAGTTATTCTCGTGGGAGGAGTTATGCGCATCATTCAGAAATGCTGCGCAGCACCCTCTCATGAGCTCATGGGAGGCGACCAACAAGTTGGATCCAACAGACACACAGGAAACAGATAGCTCCAATGATGAAACTCAGCAAAATCGCCGCGCTGGCCGCCATTCTCACCCTCGGCCTCGCGGGCATCACCACCTCGGCCTCCGCGGCCGACCCGGATCTTCGGTCGGTCACTATCGCCAATTTCCTTTGGGCCAAGGCGGGGCCCGCCGCAGCTCCGGACATGAAGCTCAGCACCGAGTGCACCGTACCGGCCGCGTACATTCCCGACGTCGAAGAGACCGACGGCAAGGACATCCTGGCCAAGGTCGACCGGTCTAAGGCGGGGACCGAAGGCACCTGTCCCGATGAAACGACGTTCTTCATGACGAAAAAGGCCTACAACAGCCTCGTCAACAAGGAAGACGGCGACAACGTCAAGGGTGCCGCGCTCGGCTTGCGCTCGGCTACGCTGCTCGCGAAGAAAGCGGCAGCTGCCAAGCTCGCCGAGGACATCAAGGCGGCGAAGGAGTACTTCGCTGCCGCGAAGAAGGACGCCGGCAAGCGCTTGGTGAAGTAAGCGCAGCCAACGGCCCTAGGTAACTGAGTAAGTGAACTGATCAACTAAAAGATCGAAACGGGCCGCACCTCTCTTCATGGGGTGCGGTCTGATCTTTTATATCCATTGGTGATGTATAAGAAAAATCACAACACTTGATACTTCCACGGATAAAGTGTACTATCCGCGACGTTATGGCAAATACGAGTTCAGCAAAGAAGGCAATGCGCGCCGCAGAGAAGCGCCGCGTTTTCAATGCACGCCGCAAGAAGACGATGAAAGATGCCGTCAAAGATATGAGCAAACTCGTCCTCGGTAAGAAAGAGAAGGAGGCGGCTGCGATGCTCCCCACGGTCTACAAGGCGATAGACAAGGCGGCCAAAGAGGGCACCATCAAAAAGAACACTGCAGCCCGCATGAAATCGCAAGCGGCTCGCGCTCTCCGTTCGCTCACGACGTAACTTTTCCCCTTTTCCCGCATTGCGGCTTCGCCCCCGAGGGCGCATTATTACCACATGGTTTTTCATGAATCGCTCAACCCCGAGCGAAAGTTTTCTCTTGTAACTCCTCTCGTCTTTATAGCCATCCTTGCCGGGACGACCGGCGTCGTTGAGGTGGCAAATTCGTTTTCCTCCGCCTCTTCATATACGGCTGGTCCCCAAGCCCAGCTGGCGCAATCTGCCGCACCGACGAGCGGAGGTACACCTGCCGATGGGAACGATGGTATATGCGGTAAGGAGTACACAAAATGTATAGATCCGGCCAAGAAGAATGATCCGGAAAGATGCGAACTTCAGTGGAGGTCATGTATAAAAAACAGGTGCGTGAAAACAGATACAAAGACTGCCGACAGCTGCTTGAAAGATCCCGATTGTGTAGATGCTTGCACCGAACTGACTGCGGCGAACGGGGACCTCAAAAATTGCTGCTCGGTCATAAAACGCGGAAATGACTGTAAGACAGCGATCGAGAGCGTAAAGGTGGGCGAAGCTCCAATGTGCAATCCAGATAAAACAAAATTACCGGGTGGTGGCACCGGTACGGGCGGGGATCTTACCCCGGCGGAAATTGAAGATATGCAGAAAGGAATAGATGCGAATAAGAATTTGGTAAAAGACCTTGAAACGCAAAAGGCGCTCGCGAACGACCCGAGCGGCGAGTATCTCTGGACGCCACAGCAGGAGACGGAACTCAATCAGTTGAAACAGGACCTTGCGAAGCAGGAAAGCGCATATGAACAGATTATGAAAACCGGGGGTGACTCGGTCACGTTGACCGATGAAGGAGTGGGGACGCAACCGCGGCTGACCGACGAAGGGGTAGGGGCGAACAGCGCGTTTGACAAGAATGCTGTGCGGCTCACACCTGAACAAGCGGCAGAGTACGCCAAGCTCGCAGATGCATTTGGTCCTGGTTCGGACGAGTACGCCAAGCTCGCAGATGCATTTGGTCCTCCAGATGATACGTTCGGGCCCGCCGCCACTCCGGAGGAACTTAAACGAGCAGAACTGGCGGAGACAATTCGTTCCGACCAGGCGGCATGGGCAGGGGCAAACAATCAAGCCGCGCTCGAGGAAACAATTCGTTCAGACCAAGCAGCTTGGGCTGCGGCAGACAAACAGGCTGCGCTGGAAGAGACGATCCGTTCCGATCAGGCGGCATGGGATGCGGCAAACAAACAAGCCGCATTGGAGGAGACAATCCGTTCCGACCAGGCGGCGTGGGCTGAGGCAGACAAACAAGCCGCGCTGGAGGAGACAATTCGTTCCGACCAGGCGGCGTGGGCTGAGGCAGACAAACAAGCCGCGCTGGAGGAGACAATTCGTTCCGACCAGGCGGCATGGGATGAAGCAAACAGACAAGTCGCGCTCGACAGGGATGCGCGGATTGCCGAGCTAAAAAGAGAGGAGGAGAGTATGAATGCGATTGGTGGAATGTCACCGGAGAGTCGTGCCGAGCTTGAGAGGCTCGAAGCAGAGAAAGCAGCTGCCGAAGGAGATGCCGCGAAAACACGAGGACTAGGTACTCCTGCAGCTGCGCCGAAGAAAGATGAGGGAATAGTTTCTGGCACGGATCAGCCGGGAGTTGATTGCAGCAAGGGCGGTTGTATTGACGCCAAAGGCAATCCCATCCCAGCAACAACACCTGCGCCGAAGCCGGAGGTCAAGAAAGGCGACGGAACGCCGGATGCAAAACCGGAAGTCAAAACACCGAGAGTCCCGGCTACTCCGGACGGGAATCAAACCCAAGGGCCGGGAGCAAAACAGGGCCAGGGTGCCGGGCCGGGAACCGGTGGCGAGAAACCGGCTGGTGGCGGCGGCGGTGGAAATCCGATGGGCGCGATCGGCTCGTTCCTTGACGGGCTTATGAAAGCGCTCACGGCACCGAAACCGCCTGCTCCGGCACCCGCACAAGCATGTTCCACCGACCCCAACGTATACGCCCAACAACAGCAACAGTACCAGCAACAATTGCAGCAGTACAACTACCAGCTCCAGCAGCAGCAGTACCAGAAACAGCTCGGTCAGTATTATGCAGATAGGAACGGCATTACTCCGCCGCCGGACTTACCGTTTCCGCAGCAACCCACACCATGTTCGCCGTCGGTAGGAAACCAGTGTCGGGAACAAATCCCGCAGCCCAACCCGAACAACTGTACCGTCGGCTACTGGCAGGCCGCTTACAGCGGAGCGTGTATCACGGGCTGGCAGTGTATCCCGCGCACCGGGACGACAACTGCTCCGGTCGCCACCCTCTCCTGTGAACCGGAGGTCGCCGACGTCGGCATGCCGATTGCCATCACGTACGGATGCTCCTCGGGGACTGCGACAAGCAGCTCGTTCCTCGTAACCACGCAGCCCGGTGGCTCCGCAATGGCGACCGTCGCAAATCCTCCTGCAGGCACCAACACCGCGACCTACTCGCTTGCTTGTGTCGACCAAGGGAAGACTTCCGGCGCTCAGTGTTCCGTCCAGGTATCACGTCCCACTATCATTCTTGTCGCTAACCCGAGTACCGTCACTGCGAGCAGTACCTCCGCCACAAGCAGCATTTCACTGATAAGCTGGCTCACGACCGGTATGGACTCCTGTGTGATATCGAGCCCGGATATGCCCGGCTTTACATTGCAAAACATGAGCAATACCAGTATGAACGGGGCCGCGACGACATCCCCGCTTACCTCGGCAGCGCGCGTTCATCTGGATTGTCTAACGGCTGCGGGAAGCGTGAGGGGGGCGACGACCACCGTCCACGTCGCGGGAGTTCCCGACGACTTTACCGGTGACCTCGTCGAAGCAAGCTCAACGATAGATAGAATGACCGTACCGCTTGATGCGACGACGACCATCAAGTGGCGCACGATTAATGCGCCGCTCGGCTCGGCGATGTCGCTGTGGGTACTTGATGTGCAGAGCGGCCAGCCGGCGGGACTCATCGCGGGAGGGAAGCCGGTGAGTGGCACGTATGTCTGGCAAATCCCCAATGCGGGTGATGCGTGCCCGGCGAACACTCCGTATGTGTGTGCCGCGGACCTCGTGAGCGGTCGCGAGTATTTGATAGAAGCCGACCTGTATACGCCGCCCGACGCGGACCTCGGCGAGCCGGGGACACCGGCGTCGGCGCCTGACCCCCTGTACTTGGAGTTCGGATTTACGAACTCGTTCACGATGCAGTAACCCCGTTCGAGTTTTCCTGTCGGCCTCGTTGGTGCCCTTGGCAGGAATCTCCCTCGACTAAGCTTTTGCCGTCGCAAAAGCTTGTCTGGGCACCGCCTCACTGTCGCGCAAGCTTGCGCGACATCGTTCCGGCGTTCGATTCCTGCACACACAGCGCGTCGGCGCTGTGCTCAGGGGCCTGTCGTTCACTGCGTTCACTTTGTGCCCTTGGCAGGAATCGAACCTGCATTTCATCCTTCGCAGGGATGTGTCCTATCCATTGAACGACAAGAGCGTTCCAGAAAATGTATCACATTTTGGCTTTTTTCCACATATTCGTGATTTCGCGCATTGCGCCAAAGGGCTGCGGGGCGCATGATTGCGGCATGGTGGCTTTCAGACGACGAGTCTTCGCTCGAGGTGTTTCAATAGTCGCGGCACTCGTTTTTGTAGCCATTCTCTCGGCCGTAGCCGTGGGCGTCCAATCCACTGTTCCAAGCGGCAATCCGGAGTCTCAGACTGCCGCAACGGCACCCGCGACACCCGCCGCGGCCGCACCAAAAGCTGACTCATCCCCAGTTGAATGCTCTGCATTGAAAAAGGAAGTGCTGACGGATAAGGCCGAAAAGGCCGAGAAAGAACCATGTGTGTGCCTCGATAGCAAAGCGAGGGCATATAGATCAGTCAAGTATCAAGTCGAAGCGCAGCTGCAAAAAAACGGTAATCCCGCGGTGAAAACGACTGCAGTCATCAGTAGCGGTACAATCAGTACGGGCGCCTACATGTGTGTCATCGAAAAATGCGCGCCGGAATCGAAGGGCACCAAGTGTGAGCCGATCAAATTGAACCAAGCAGATTTTTCGCAAAAGTTATCCGAAGCTCAGACCAGCGCACGCGATGAATACGGGAAAGGTATGGCGATAGCCATCGCGGACGGCAGGATAAAGGCGGAGACCCTCAACGGGAAAATGAGCCAAACTACGCAAGATTCTATCGCAAGCGCGTTCCAATCAGACGTTAAAGGAAGCTATCTACCCAATGCGCTCGATCCGTATTCTAACAAGGTTCTCCCGTACAGTGCTGCCGATTTAGCAGTCACTGAAAAGGAAATCGCGAATTTTAAGATATGCGGAGAAACCGAATGTCCTGATGGTAAACCTGCGACGCCCGACCCTCTGAAGCTGAATCCAAATGACCCGACTACGCTTACCTCGGAAGAGGCCGCAACGATGCCGCTGAGCATTGAGTGTAATGCAGACAAGTCATATTGTTTCGGCTTTGCGAATCCGACGGACGCTGGAAAGTTAACGGCACAGGGATTTACGTGCGCCAAAGACGATGATGGGACATATGGTTGTGAGCGAGATAAATCGCAACAGTGTCCGCCCGGCAGCTCGGGGACTCCGCCCAATTGTGTTCGCGGCGGGCCTGGAACAACTTTTCAGAATCCGAATGCGGGAAGTACTCAGTCACCGACGAATCCTTCTTCCTCATCGGGTCCACTCGATTCGTTCCTGAAGGGTCTTATGGGCGCGTTCCGCCCGACGCCTCCCGCTCCGCCCCGCGCCACTCCGCAACAGTGCGCTACGGAACCGAATGCCTATGCCCAACAACAGCAACAGTATCAGCAGCAAATGCAACAGTATCAGTACCAACTGCAGATGTATCAGTACCAGCAACAGCAGAGCCAGTATTACACCCAGCAAGGCATGACGCCCCCGCCGATGCAGCCGCTCCCTGCGCAGCCCGTACCCTGCACGCCTTCAACGCAACAGCAGTGCCAGACGCAGCCCCAACAACCGAATCCCAACAACTGCAGCGTGGGATTCTGGCAACCCGTCTACAGCGGTACGTGCATCACGGGTTGGCAGTGTATACCGCGCAACACTCCGAATCCGCCTGTCGCCACGCTCTCCTGTGAACCGCCGGTCGCCGATGTCGGCATGCCAATCGCCATTACATACGGATGTTCCTCGGGGCTCGCGACAAGCAGCTCGTTCACCGTCACCACGCAGCCCGGCGGAAGCGCGACCACCACCGTCGCGAATCCTCCCCAGGGTGCCAATACCGCGACATATTCACTTGCCTGTGTAGACCAAGGCAGAACCTCCGGCGCTCAATGTTCTATTCAAGTGTCACGCCCCTCCATCATCCTCGTCGCGAATCCCAAGACCGTAACCCTGGGCGGCACCTCGCTCATCAGCTGGCTCACGACCGGAATGGACTCTTGTGTGATATCGAGTCCCGACCAACAGGACTTTACGGAACGCAACTCCGCCTACACCAGTGTGAATGGAGTGGCGACGACCTCGCCGATAAGCGCTTCATCAACAGCGTTCCTGCTGCGCTGCGGTACCTTCGCCGGAGGTGTAAGAGAGGCAACAACCACCGTCTTACTCGCCACTTCTACCTCCGCCGAGTAAGCGGCTACAGTCCGAAAGACTCGAGGATTTTGTGTGCAAGGGGCTCCTTCATCGGGACTTCTTCGGCGTGGTCTCGTAAGTAGGTACGCACCACGTGCGGGTCGATATTCTCGAGCGGGATAATGAGGTTTGGGGCCATCAGTTTCGTGGTATCAACGAGGAGAAGCGGGCGTTCTTTGCCCTCCTCCTCCACCCAAAAAGAAATAATATATTCGAATTTGTGCATCGTGTCTCCGATACGGATGCCACGGTCTGATATCTCGAACCGCACGATTTCCGGCGGGACGTTGGCGAGCATACCGAGTATCGCGGCGGCGATGAGTATGAGGACGGCAAAAAGCGTATCGTGGAAGATGATGCTTGTGAGGGCCGCGGATACAGCTATGATGCCGAGTGCCCAATACCAGTCGCTCCCGCGCGGCACGTGTTCGTGCTCGTACGCATTCCATCGCAAGACAATCCGTTGAGGAGGCATGGCATTACTATTGTAACATTGCTCTGAAACGAAAAGCCCCTCACTTGCAAGCAAGTGAGGGGCTTTCGGACCCGGTGGGTTATGGTCTAAAGAAGTTGTTACATCCCTGGAGGTTGCCGTTATTGGCGTTCTCCATACAGAACCCGAGCCAGTAGTTACTGCCTGTTGCGTCGCTGCGATAGGTGTAGTCGTATGTGCCGGTCTGCGGGTCCGCCGGTACTACGGAAATCGCACCCGCAGCGATAAGTGCCGTTGATACCGCATCGGCGCCGGTGATTGTCGTCGTCGCGGCCGAAATGACGTATCTGTTGTTATCGTTGTTGTAAAGCGTAAGTGCCTTTTTGATGGCGTCTATGTCCGCAAGACGGCGGGCGTCGCGTGCCTTATTGCGCGCCGAGTTGAGGGACGCGAGCACGATGGACGCGAGAATGCCGATAATAGCGATAACCACTAGTAATTCAATAAGCGTAAAACCTTGCTGTTTCTTCATATGCGAGCATTGTACCGCCTCCGGCGACGGACTCAATCGTACCCTGTGTACATCTGCGGAGGGGGTGAGATTCGAACTCACGGTGCCTTGCGGCACGCCGCATTTCAAGTGCGGTGCGTTAGACCACTCTGCCACCCCTCCCTAGAGAGTGTTGTACCACAAAATCTGCTACACAGTCACAAGTTCTCCAATTCGGATAAATGTTGTAGTCTGGGACGAATGGACCTGGAGCAGCTTACCCGGAAAGAATTCGATGCCCACATGGCGGACAACACGCTCCGTATCGCCTTTGTCGGCATGTCGAACGTCGGCAAAAGCTACCGCTCCAAGGTGCTTCGCGACGAATCCGAGTTCGACTGGTATCAGGTGGACAAAGAAATAATAAAGTCCCTCGGCTTTACGGGTATGGAGGAGGTTGCCGAGTGGCTCGGTCTCCCAAGTGCCGATACGTATCAAGAGCGTGAGCGCGTGTATCTCGACTCGGAAGCGAAGCACACGAAAGTGGATTTTATTGATACCGACCGGAATCTCGTATTTGATACGACAGGGAGCGTCATCTACCTTAAAAAGCCGACGACGCAGTGGTTGCGAGAAAGTTGCCTAATCGTAAACCTCGAAGCGGGTGAGGAGTATATCGATACGATGATACAAAAGTTTTTCAAACAGCCGAAGCCGGTGGTGTGGAACGGTATGTATCTACAAAAAGAGGGGGAGACCGAGAGATGCACACTCGAGCGATGTTTCCCGGTCCTCTTGAGGGATAGGCTTAAGAAGTACCGCGCGATGGCGCACGTCAACGTGTCCGTCGACGATGTGTATGATAAGAGCGGCAGTGAGACGATAGCAATCATCCGTTCGCTGTTGCCTGCGTGACGATATGAGAATGATAAGCACACGCGATGGCTCGAAGAAGCGACTCCCGTACTCCGACGTGCTGCTCGCAGGCCTCGCACCCGACGGCGGGTTGTATGTTCCTTCCGAATACCCGCAGTTCTCGCACCCGGAGCTGGAAGCGCTCAAGGGCGCTTCGTATCGGGATATCGCGTTTACAGTGAAGAAGAAGTTGGTTGGCGGCGATATTCCCGACGAGGAACTGCGCGGGATGATAGACAGGGCATATTCGGAAGATTCTTTCGATGCATCAGATGGCGGAAATATCGTCCCGCTTGTACGCGTTGAAGATGATTTTTATGTGCAGCAGCTCTCGCACGGGCCCACCGCCGCATTCAAGGACATGGCGATGCAACAGCTCGGGCAGGAAATGGATTATGAGCTTAAAAAGCGGGGCGAACATCTGACCATTCTTGGAGCCACGTCGGGAGACACGGGCTCCGCCGCCGAAGCGGCTTTCAAGGGCCTCGGTACCGTGACGCTTTTCATGTTGAGCCCTGAAGTGGGCATGAGCGCGTTCCAGAAAGCGCAGATGGGGATGCTTAGCGGGGGAAATATTTTCAACGTAAGCGTACGCGGGCGTTTTGACGATTGCCAAGATCTTGTAAAGGAGCTGAAAGGGGAGGAGGAGTTCTCCAAGCTCGGTGCGGTCAATTCGATTAACTGGGGCCGCATTTCCTCCCAAGTCCCGTATTTTTTCTCGGGGTATTTACA
>MFKY01000042.1 GCA_001781175.1 Candidatus Kaiserbacteria bacterium RIFCSPHIGHO2_01_FULL_55_37 | reverse complement strand
CGGAGTCGAATCGGACCACTCCCGTACAAAGCCACCACGCGCGCGGAGCGCGCGACATCAGGGGTTCAGGGTAAAATAGGTACGAGCGTGGTTGTATAGAGTCACCAAAAAAGATGAAGGGGTCTGTGAATTCATCAGTTGCGCCGTTTAGGTGCCGTGCAACAATGTCCCTATGCATAAAAAACTAGGGTCTGTGTTGATGGGTGCTTTTCTCCTCGCGCCGTTCGCGGCAAGCGCGGTCACGGTCGCGGAATTACAGGCACAAGCGCAAGCGCTACTCGCACAAGTCGCGGCGCTCCAGGCTCAGTATGGTGGAAACACTGCCGGGAATGTCACATATGGAACCGGGAACGCAAGTTTGTGTCCGCAATTGGGTAGAAGTGTGTATCGCGGCATTTCCGGCCCCGACGTGCTTCGCTTGCAGAAATTTCTCGCCGGTGACCCGGGCATATATCCCGAGGCGATATTGAGCGGATACTTTGGCGTAAATACCGAACGCGCGGTGCAGCGTTGGCAGACTAAATATCACATCATTGCGGCGGGACCCGGATACGGCGTGGCCGGTCCGCGCACTGCGGCTGCAATGGCGATTTTGTGCTCGACCGGAAGCTACAACGGCGTTTCCGGACCGGCGACGCAGAAGCCCGTCAGCGGATTCATCTCGGTTTCGCCTATTTCCGGCGAAGCTCCGCTTACGGTCAACGTGACGGCAACCGTCAACACCGCGAATTCCTGTACCGGGGCTATTTACACACTGGAGTATGGCGATGGTTCCGCACCGCAGCAAATCCCCGTTTCAGCGCGCAACTGCGAGCAACTCAATCAGACATACCCTCACGTGTACCAGTATGGCGGCACGTATCAAGTCAGACTGTCCGCAGGTACGCACTCAACGACAGCGACGGTCACGGTAAGCGGTGCCCCGAAGCCTCCGCCGCCGGTCTATACTTCCGGCCTTCCGAGCGAGACATTCAGTGCAAGCCCGAACTCCGGCCCGGCACCACTAACGGTTACCTTTACGGGGACGGTGAACAGCAACGACGCGGGTTTCTGCCTCGGCGGATGTGCATCGGCATTGGATTTTGGTGACGGTACGATGGCGTCCGTAGATTTGCCGGCGACCGTCGGCGGTTGGCTCAATTATACGGCGACGCACATATACAAGCAGAGCGGCGGATATAAGGCGACCCTCTACCAGGGCGGCGCAGGCTCCGCGCAACCGAAAGTGGGATCGGTGACCATCATCGTGGATACCGGGACGAATCCGGCTACTTATACGTATAGTGCGCCGGTTATTTCCACATCCACCTCCAACGCTCTTGCGTTGAGCGTAGAGTTCGACCTCCCGAGCGCGTGCACCGGTTACCTACTCTCGTGGGGAGACGGCTCGACGGACGCCGTACAAAATGACAGCGGTACGAGCGGATGTACACAAGCGCGGGCCGTCAAGACGCTCTCTCACACATATGCGGCGGGAGGGAACTACACCGTTACCCTCAGGCGTGGTCCGACGCTCGCGCGCGTTGATGCCGTCCCGGTCGCCCTGATAGCACCGGCGAGTGCATATATATACAGCTCTCCCACTCCGTCCGCGTCGGCTACTGCTCCGCTCACGGTGAACCTGGAGTTCGACCTCCCCAGCTCGTGCACCGGGTACCGGCTCTCGTGGGGAGACGGCCCCGCTGATTCAATGCAAAATGACGGCGGTACCGGATGCGCACAAACACCGGTCGTCAAAACACTCGCGCATACGTATGCGGCTACGGGCACGTACACCATGGTCCTCAAACGTGGTCCGACCCTCACACGTAAAGACGACGTCTCATTAACAATTTATCAATAATAAACTTGTATGAACCTAAAACATATTTCGGCGGGCGTGGCACTTGCCCTTCTTCTCCCGTTCGCGGCAAGCGCCCTCTCTTTTGACGACATTCAGCAGCAGATCGCGAGACTTCTCGCGCAGGTTACTCAGCTCCAAGAACAACTGAGGATTCTTCAGACCACCGCCACCACGACACCGGTCGTGCGCCCGACTCCGCCCCCACGTTGTCCCATTTTCGAGCGTGTCCTCTACCGCGGATTGAGAGGAGACGACGTCACAGCTCTGCAGGGATACCTCGGCGTTGCTCAGACGGGGTTCTTCGGGCCCGTGACCGAACAAGCCGTTAACGCAATTCAAGCCGAGGCAGGAATAGCGCAAGTCGGCATGGTCGGCCCGCAGACCCACGCATGGATCTCAGGCCGCTGCGGCGGGGGAGGGTGGAACCAAACATTCTCCGCCTCGCCGACATCAGGTGCTGCCCCGCTTCAGGTTGTCTTTAATGCAAGAAGTGCTCCCGGTGTATCCGTAAGTTCGTACTCGGTTGACTTTGGCGACGGTGTCTCCGAGCCAATGTTCAACAATACGCCGCAACCCTATACCTCAACTACAGATTTGGATTATTCCTCCCGAGCACCCGTGACTTCAATGGGTGCCATTCACACCTACACATCCAATGGCACGTACACGGCGAAACTTATCTACCAGCCGCCGACGCCCCAGTGTCCCGCCGGGATGTACTGCGCGCAGGCATTCCCTCCGGCGCAAATAGTCGGCACGGTGACGACTACCGTCGGCGGTTCGACTTCAGGCACTTCCATCGATGTTTCTTCACCGGTATCGGGACAAAACGTCTCGCAAGGTGACACACTCGGCATTTCGTGGACTTCGCAGAACGCGCCGGCGGGTTCGGCGGTTGCGCTGTGGCTGATGAAGCAGAACGACAACAGGTACATTACGGCATTGGCATGTGAGCCGCCTGTCGACGGCATAGATATGTGCGGATGGAACAATGTCGGCCTCATTGCAGGAAATCAAAGCACAAGCGGCACCTATACATGGAGCGTTCCCGTTTCGCAGACCTCAACACAATCTGTCTGTGCCGCCGGTTCCTCCGCATATGATTGCATCAAACAATACAACGTGGGCGTCGCGTACCCATGCCCGCAAGATTCTGTCGGCGTGTGCGGTGCGCGCGTGACTTCGGGAACGTACAAAATTGTCGCCAAACTCTACACACCCGCAGACGCGTGCTTGGGCGGTCTCTGTTGGCCGAATTCTACGCCGAAATATCTCGCGTCGTCTCAGAGTGGAGTCTTCACCATCGGCGGTTCGAGCGGCACGGGAGGCGCGCCTTCTATAACTGGACTCGACGCGCCGACGACGCTTACGGTGGGACAGACGGGGACTTGGACCGTACGTCTCAACACGACGAACACCGGCAACCTTAATTACTTCGTGGTATGGGGTGATGAAAGATGGGACATGATACCGATGGGCGCACTCTCGGCCGCGCCTCCCTCAATTGCAGCATCCGGCACATTCACCCACGCATACCAAAATGCGGGCACCTATTCGCCCAAATTCACGGTATCCAATAGTAGCGGCTCGGCACAGACGAGTGCGACCGTCACCGTTGGCAACACCCCCGTGTGCACCGCCATGTACCGTTTGTGTCCGGCAGGTACACACAACGGCGGTCAATGCAATCAAGACTGTATCCCAGACGCGACGACCACTAACACCCTGTCAGCTACGCCCACATCGGGCAATGCACCGCTCTATGTGAACTTTAGCTACCCGTACAATAGCTCTACAAATAGCGGGCTATACGCCGTCAACTTCGGCGACGGCACGAGCGGGCAGATGACCCCGTTCCTTACCGCGATGCCATGTTTAGTAGGGTCCAAATGTTCGCCGCAAGGAGGTTCTTGGAACGTAAATCATGCCTACACCTCCAACGGCACCTACACGGCGAAGCTTACAACGCAAGGGCCGTCAATGTGCGGTTCAAATGGTATCTGTACGACGGATATTGTAACGAAGACTCTAGGCACCGTGACGATTACCGTGACGGGAGGTAGACAAATTTGCAATGAAATAGGCTGTACCGATTGGATTCCGTTAACGTATCAGAACACGACCGCACCGACCCAGGTAGGTGAAAGTCAGGTATCAACATCGGGCGCTGACGGTACGGGGAAGTATTGGTGCGGTGCCGGGCCGGTAAGCATTTTGCAGTCGACGCCCTGCTCCCCGATGCAATAAACACCGCAGCAAATTACTCGGAGTGTAATTCTCCGGACACACTCGCGACTCTTGTCGCGAGTGTCGGATGTTTTGAGAGGGAAGAGTCACGCGTGACGAGCGCTTGCGGATTATTGAGCATTATACCTTCTTAATTCATACGGTCGTGAGATATAAGAAAGTAAGAAAAGTGAAGGAAAAGAACAGGTTTCATTCGTTGGTGTGGAGAGGAAGGCTAAAATGCCTGCGGAGCGGCGCGTCATACTCAATTGCGTCCGCGATCACATACAGCATCTGAGTGCCGAGCCTGAGTTCCGTTTTCAGGGTGGTAATAATATCCTCGCAGTCATAGGGAAATACCCATACGCTGTCTTGAAGTCGCACGAAGCCGAATCCGGAAACAATCGAACGGACTTTGTCGCGCAATTTCCGACGTTTTTCCGGGATATCGAACACAAGCATGCGCCACCTTCTGTCCCAGCGGCGCCCCTGCGGGAGCGGCTGTCCGAGCATGGCACGCTGCGCGGCAACCCTTCCCTTTTCTGAGAGACGCATGCGTGTTCGGCCGTTCTCTTTCACAAACACCACAAGACCTTTGCGTTTGAGACGGCTTGCGACCACATACAGCCGCTCACGCGGATCGCGTTTTCTCAGCCAGTCCGGATCGACGCTCTTCAGGAGCTTTAGCATATTGGGTGCCGCGAGTGCGATGGCGGCAATACCCGCAAGAGCGAGTGTCCCGAGAATCGCCGTCTCGAACTGTCCTCGGCGCAATCGCTTGCTGGATTTTGTTTCTAAGTGTCCCATGAGTTACTTTTTTGTTATATACGGTCGTGAGGATTAAGAAAGTGGTAGACGAAGCTGTGGAAGTTGCGCGGGAAATAGGGATTATTCGGAGTGGAGTTCTCCTGAAACGCTCACGACTCTCGCGGCTAGTGCGGGATAGTTTGAAAGCGTCGGGTCTTTTGCGACGAGCGCTTGCGCCTCGTCGCGCGCCGCTTGGATGAGTTTTACATTCTTGAGCGCTTCCATGCCGAGGTCGCTCACCCCCCACTGTTTGCGGCCGAAGAGATCGCCCGCACCGCGATTCAGAAGGTCGGATTCGGCGAGTTTGAATCCGTCGGAGCTCTGCTCAAGCGCCTTCAAGCGCTTGAGCGACATCTCTCCTTTTGTTTCGGGTACGAGAAAACACTGCGGAGGATGTGATGAGCGCATTACGCGTCCGCGCAGCTGGTGCAATTGTGCAAGCCCGAACCGTTCCGCCCCTTCGATTAAAATAATTGTCGCATTCGGTACATTGACTCCAACCTCGACGACGGATGTGGCCACGAGGACGTGTATCTTTGCCGCTACGAAATCACGCATGACGGCATCTTTTTCGCTTGGTTTCATAGCACCGTGCAAAAGTCCGATGCGGTATTCGGGGAACACGTCTTTTTGCAAGCGCTTTGCCTCCGCTTTTGCGCTCTTTGCC
>MFKY01000041.1 GCA_001781175.1 Candidatus Kaiserbacteria bacterium RIFCSPHIGHO2_01_FULL_55_37 | reverse complement strand
TCATCTCGTACGGCGCTCCGAACACGACCGGATACGGCGCCGTGGGGCCGCGGACGAGAGCGGCGGTTGCTTCCGTCGCGAGCGGCTCAAGTAATGCGGGCGGAACTGTTGGCAGTACGATGAACGCGAATGCGGGCAACTCCCAATGCTCCTACTTCGCCATGCCCAAACCGGCGGAGACCTGTCCCCAAAGCGGAGAATGGAAACCGCTCATGAGCGGCTCGTGCCAGACGGGCTGGCAGTGCAGCACACCGGTGCAGGCGATTCAAACACAGCAAATACAATCGCAGTTCTGCACGCCGCTCGCAGCACAAACGCAGGTTGCGTCCTGTCCCACAGGCCAAACCGGCTCCATCACGCAGACGCGCACATCAAGCTGCGCCGCGGGAGCGAGCACGCCGACCTGGAGCGGGTGGACCAACTCCGCAAGTTCCTGCACCGCTCCAACGGCATCCTGCCCCACGCCTTGGGGAACAACGGTCACCCACGGCGGCTATGTCACCGCGTACCAAACGTCGAGTGTCGCAGCAGGAAGCTCATGTGTATCGCAAACGAGGACATGTACCAACGGACAGCTCTCGGGAACATACACGTACTCAACCTGCACATCCGCCGCGGCGACCTGCACGCCGCTCGCAGCACAAACACAAATTGCCTCATGTCCCACAGGCCAAACCGGCTCCATCACACAAACGCGCACGTCGAGTTGCACCGCGGGTGCGACCTCGCCGACCTGGAGCGCATGGAGCAATACGGCGAATACGTGTACTCAGATACAATCAAATGCGATAGATGTCTTTCTTGTCGCCGGACAGAGCAATGCCGTCGGTTATCCGGGGTCGTCCGCAGGTTCCCCGGCCGTGCCCACCGGCAAAGCGTTGCAGTATTACAACGGTGCGATTTCCAATGCCAACGATCCGGTCGGGAATGCACAATTCGGGAGCGCCTGGCCTGCGTTCGGTTCCGCATACTACGCCGCGGCAGGACGGCGCATCGCGTTCGTCCCGACGGCGGTCGGCGGTTCCGGCCAACTCGCGACATCGGATACGGGTACGGGCAATTGGAGCCAAACCGGTTCATTGTTTACATCCTCGACCAACAAGCTAGACGCCGCGATGACCGCGCTCGGGGGAGCTGGATATACTCCGACATTCAAAGGCGTCCTGTGGAGTCAGGGAGAGAACGATGCGATCAAAATTAACGGCGGTACGGTCACGGCTAATGATTATCAGGCGGGCCTTACTTCAATGATCGCGAGATACCGCGCACGCTACGGCTCCGCGATGCCGTTTTACATTTTCCAAACGGGTACGAGCCCGACAGAATCGGATGCCGGATATGCCGCGGTGCGCAACGCACAAGCACAGGTTGATACCGGCGATCCTCTGACATGGCTTGTCTTTGGTGGTGCCTATGGTTTTGCGAACCGCGGCCTGATGGCAGATACCTACCACTACAAACAGACAGGGTACAACGAAATGGGGACGACTGGTGCGCAGAACGTTGTCGCAGGCACGTCCGCTGCTCCCACCACCGTCACGTGCACCCCGCTTTCTCCTGAGACGAGAACGGCGACATGCCCCGCGGGACAGACCGGCTCCATCACGCAGACGCGCACATCAAGCTGCGCCGCGGGTGCGACCTCGCCGACCTGGAGCGCATGGAGCAATACGGCGAATACGTGTACGACATCTGCTGCGCAGTCCTGCACCGCACCTTGGGGTGCGGCCGTCGCAAGCGGCGGTTCGGTCATCGCGTATCAGTCGGCTACTGTCGCCTCGGGACAGCAGTGTTCCTCGGAGACTCGCACTTGCACGAACGGCTCTCTCTCCGGCACTTACGCAAATGCCACGTGCACGGAGTCAAGCCGGAGCTCACAGGGTGCGGGAGGCTCATTCGGCATGAATGACCTCTTCGTTATCGGGAATATTATGCAGTACGGTTTTAGCGGCGTATTACCGCCCAATTCGCATGCCATCCCGCTTTCTACAACGAGGAGCTATCTCGACTCTCTGGCGCAGAGTGGAGTTCGTTCCTCGCGCGAGATAGTTGCGACCGACGCGCTCGCCGATTCATCCATGTATGCCCCGGCAGGCGATGTCATCAAGGAATACCAGGCCCGGAATTTCACCCTTATCATCGCGCTCGGCGGCCCGTTCCCGCCGCAATATCTGACGGGACCGAATTGTTACTTCAATACGGACGCAAATTGGAGTACGACTGCGACCGCCATGGGGACCATAACCGCAAATTTCTTTGCGTACCTCAAGACACGTTCGGACATAGACCAAGGATGGCTTGCAAGCAGAGTTATCGTCGAACCGTTCAATGAGTTCGACTCGCTCGGAAAAATGTCGGGCGGCGCATGCTCTCCCGGATACGGCACACCTGCGTATGGCGCGCGCCTATACAATGCGATAAAGACCGCGTTCGCGCAGAGGGATGTCGGGAATGAAGTCATCGCTCCAAGTGTCGTCGGGTATTACTTCGGCGCGTTGAGCGAAACACCGGCGGGTGACTACGATCAGTCGCGCATCTGGCTCAAGGATTACTATGCGGCGGGAGGCGGCGGCCGCGCCAACATCCACATCTACTGCGATCCGACCCGTTGCAACTTGAGTGACGGCGCTGCTACGGCATCAACGATAGTTAACATTTACAACAATATCCGCTCGGGAAGCAGTGTCGGCGCGATGCTGACGGAATTCGGCATCCCTGTGCTCGAGGGGAGTTGCAGTAACGGCGCGATGGCCGACGCGCAGCGCGCAATTCTTTTTAAGAATCTGGCAACGAGCGGTATTTCACCGTACTTCTGGCGTCTCTTGCCGTTCGACGTACAGGACGGCGGCTGCAGATACGGACTTGTTCCGCTGTCGAGCTGGTCGCAGACACCGCCGTCATACGACTTGACCGGACAGGCACTCTTCGGGACGACGGTGCCACCCCCGCCCGCGAATCTCTCGGCATCGTGCAACGTGGCGGGTACGCAGGTGACGCTCTCGTGGGGCGCATCAAGCGGCGCCACTCTGTATCCCGTCCGCATCAAACCCTTCACTACTTGTCCGGCGGGATGGGCGCATCAGAATCCTTCAGATCAGACGGAATGCGATATCGACTCGAACACGGCGACTTCCGTCACCGTGCCCGTCACCGCCGGCATACCGTACGCATGGTGGGTACATGGGGTTAATAGCTCGAACTGGAGCGGCTCGGCGCACGCGGCGTTCGTCTGCAGTGGCTCGGGAAGCGCGAACGCCGCATCTCTCAATCTTGCAAGCGCACTCAGCGCGCTTCAGTCCGCGTTGCGGGTATTATTCGGGTATTAAAGTGGAGCTCCGCGCAATTTTCGGTGATAAAATGCGGTTGTGATGTTCCACACACGCGCCCTCGCTTGGTTCGTAGTTATTCTTATCGGTGCGGTCGGCCTTGGCTACGGCGGTTACGACCTCTATTCGCGGTATGTTGCTTTCTCGCAAGCCATCGCGCACGACAAAGCGCGGGTGCAGGAGATTGAAGTGAATCGCGCAAAGCTAGACCAAGCCCTCCAAGGTATCGGGATGGATACTACCCAGGCAAATCAGGGCTTTTGGTATGTTTCCAAAGACGCGTACGGAAATGAGGATATAGCATATTTCGATACGGATGCTTGGGCATTGCGGGAAGGACTGACCGACGAGCAAATCGCCGAGCTCGCGCGGGCGGTTTCAAGCGCGAGGGTGATGGCGCGCGAGACGATGCGCAACGTGCCCAATGACAAGCTGCCGCCGGAGCTGCAGTTCCACAATCAGTTGTACGCGAACAACGGCGCGGGGAAATTCGAGGACACGAAATCAGTTCTCGAGTCGGCGCACGGAAAAGGAACCGCGACAGCGGACCAGCTTTGGCGGCTTTCTTATATATACGAGCTCGAGGGCAACTACGCGAAGCGCGATGAATTGAATGCCGTGAGCTGCAAACAGTACAAGACGAGGTGTGCAGGCACGATACCGGTACAAATAGTGGGGACGGTCGTCGACATGAAGGGAAATCCGATACAGGGAGCACGCGTATCGGTCTTGAGTCAGGCCACCAATGCGGGGGCGACGACCGACGAGAAGGGCGCGTATACGGTCGACATCTCGGTGAATCCGATGGAAAAATTGCGTCTCTCGGCGGTGAAGCGAAATTTTTCCGACGGCGTCACGAGCGTCATCGTTCTGGGAGCCGGGAGGAGTGCGTATGTCGCGGAGCGCATCGTGCTCGGTACTCCCATCACGGTGATAACCATCGATACCGAAAAGCACACGGTGACGGACGCGGCCGCTACCGCACATGAGGACGGCAGCTTTACGCTCCGCGCGGCATCGAGCATCTACGAGATTCCGGCGGACGCGATTGTTGACGCAAACGGGAAACCGTACAAAGGGCCTGTTGACGTTTACATATATGAGTTTACGCGCGATACGGTGCCGCAAAGTCTCACGACGCTCGATACGTTCGACGAGGTCATGGGATATGCGGGAGACCTGATGCAGTCGTACGGTATGCCATACATCCAATTCTTCGCACCGGACGGTACCGGGCTCGACGTCGCAAGGTCGCGCCCGATGCTGCTCACCTACAGGATTGCGGCGATGCACGAGCTGCGCACAAATGTGGACGGCAATCCTGCAGGCAATCTAACGGATGAGCAAATGCAATTACTGAGCACAGTTTCGCGCGGAGATCCGGGATTTCCTATTACACGCGACTTCCTCGTTGAGCAAAAGCTATACACATTTCCACCCTTCTGGGTCTTTGACCGGCATGCGGGCGTCTGGGACAATATAGGTGTCAGAGTCCTCGATATGTCGGGAACGATACAGACTCCTTTTTATACGGTTAAATAATTATATAAAAACTATGCCGAATGCTAACGGTGGACAGATGCAAACACAGGTGCCGACGCCCCAACCTGCGAACGCGAACAGAATGTGGTTCATCATTATCGGCGTTGTCGTGATAGCCATCGCACTTGTCTCGGGAATCGAGCTTGCGCGCAGCAATTCCGATATAATCTGCACGCGCAATTTCCAGGATTCGGGTTCGTGCACGAGCGGCTCATGGGGTCCGTGGTCGGCGTCATCGGTGAGCGTAGACCGCAATGCATGCACCTCAACCTACAGCGAGGCGCGCACGTACACAGGGCTACGCAACACGATATCGTCAACAATCTCGGTGAGAGCAAATGCCCACAGTCACTGCGATTTGAGCGACGAAGCATTCCGCAGCGGCTCGGGTGAAATAACGTCGCAGTTCTCCGCGTGTCAGATACAGGAGTCGCGCACCCGCGTCGTATCGGGAACAGGCACCGGCGTATCGTGTGTAGTCCCGACCGCGACCTCAACAACTCCGGGACTCGGCACATCCGGCGGTGGAGGAACAGGAGGAACGGGAGGGTACGACCCGAATGCTGGAACAATAACGTCGGACACCATCTCGGAGACTACGGGAGAAGTCGACGACTCCAAGACGGAGACCGTGACCGGTTCCTACCAGCTGTACCTCGACATGATAGACGCGCGCTTCGCAACGAGCACACTCCATATTGCACCTGCGCTCCTGCACTCAGGCGAGAAGACGCGCGTCATCTGGACATCCGACCACGTGAAGACGTGTGTCGTCACGGGTCAGAACGGAGACGCCTGGCCGAAGCCCGTTACCACGACGGAGACGGTCACCGATGCGGAAGGTAATCAGATACAGCAGGAAGTGACGAGCACACCTCCAGGGAAGACCGGCGACGAACTCTCGTCACCCATCATACAGCCGACGACCTACACGCTCACGTGTACGACCGCACTCGGCACAAAACTCGTACGGCAGGCCACCGTCAACCTTATCCCGACCTTCCAGGAGCAATAAATAGTCGGGCATTAGAAAGTCAGCGGCCGCTCAGCTGAACGGCCGCGTCGTTTAGTGAATGGGGTTGACGCAGAAGTGCGCTCTGATATTATAGTCCGACGCACGCCCAGTGCGTATTATTTTGCCTCGTTTTGATTCCGTGCGGCCTAGCGAACCGCGAAAAGCGGAGCAAAACGGCAGAAAATCACAGCTGGGCACCGGAGTTCTTGCTCCACCTAAAGCGTTGGCGTTAGTCATTATTTAATAGCTAATGATAATTGAAAGCAGGTCGCGCTCTAAAGGACGTAAGCGCGACATGATTTCGCAAAATCATATGGCAGAAGAATTTAATCGAAGCAAGCCGCACGTAAATGTCGGCACAATCGGACACGTCGACCACGGCAAGACGACCTTGACCGCGGCAATCTTGAACGTCCTCTCGAAGGCGGGTAACGGATACTCGGCGTCCGTCAAAGGTGTCGATGACATCGACAAGGCGCCGGAAGAAAAGGCGCGCGGTATTACCATTTCGCTCTCGCACTCAGAGTACGAGACACCGTCTCGTCACTACGCGCACGTCGACGCGCCTGGACACGCCGACTACATCAAGAACATGATTACGGGAGCCGCCCAAATGGACGGCGCAATTCTCGTCATCGCAGCGTCCGACGGCGTGATGCCTCAGACACGTGAGCACGTTCTCCTTGCCAAGCAGGTGGGAGTGCCGAAGATGATCGTCTTCCTCAACAAGGTAGACCAAGTGGACGACAAAGACCTCATCGACCTCGTCGAAGAGGAAGTCCGCGAATTGCTCGA
>MFKY01000040.1:370-24086 GCA_001781175.1 Candidatus Kaiserbacteria bacterium RIFCSPHIGHO2_01_FULL_55_37 | reverse complement strand
TAATTGGCATGGTCTCGCCCGGCGGTATACACAGCCACAGCGACCATCTCTACGGATTTCTGGATGCGGCCAAACATGCGGGCATAAAAAAAGTTGCAATCCACGTAGTCACCGACGGCCGCGACACTCCTCCGAAAGCAGGGGCGGGGTATGTCGAAGAGCTCGAACGGTACATTGCAAAGCACGACGTCGGCCGTATCGCGACCGCAGGCGGCCGTTTCTACACCATGGACCGCGACAAAAATTGGGACCGGATCGAGAAAGCGGAAGCGGCGATGTGCCGGGGCGAGTCGGACTTCGTCACCGGTGAAAAGCCGTCCGCCTTTATACGTAAACGATATACGGATGGCTCAAGTGACGAGGTGCTCGAGCCGATCGTCTTTACCGGTGAAAACGGAAAGGCGGATCTGATTCAGACGAACGACGGGGTCTTTATGTTCAACTTTCGTGCGGACCGCGTCCGTCTGCTCGCCCGTCGTCTCCGGGAGCGCGGAAGAAAAGACAACATACATGTAGTCACCATGACGGAGAGTGACAAGGAGCTCGATTGTCCGATAGTGTATCCGCAAGTCAATATCAAGACGACACTTGCCGCGGAGATTTCACAAGCGGGCCTGTCGCAAGTACATATCGCTGAGACGGAAAAATATGCCCATGTGACCTACTTTTTGAACGGCGGGCGCGAGAAACCGCACGAAGGTGAGGAGCGCATACTCATCGACACCCGCAAAGACGTGAAGATGCACGATGAAGCGCCCGAAATGCGTGCGCGGGAAATTACGGACGCGGCGATTGAGCGCATGAAGAAGCCGGTCGATTTCATCGTATTGAATTACGCGAATGTCGACTTAGTCGGACATACCGCGAACAAGCGAGCCGTGATAACCGCCGTAGAGACCGTGGACCGCGAGCTCAATCGTCTTGTTGATGCTGTGACCGCCCTAGGCGGGGCTGCCTTTATCACTGCCGATCACGGCAACGCGGAGGTCAACGTCGATCCGATGACGGGTGAAAAGCACACGGCACACACGACGAATATGGTGCCGGCAATCGTGACACTGCCGGGCGGCACAATGAGGAACGGTTCGCTCGCCGACATTGCTCCCACGGTGCTCACGCTCATGGGTTTGCCGGTCCCTCCTGCCATGACGGGAAAGAGTTTGTATACTGGGGAGTAATGGGCGGGACTCCCGACATAGAGCACGTCATCTTCGATCTATCCGAAGTGCTTTTGACCGGTGTCAAAGACACGGGGATTGCCCTGCGTGAGAAGCATCAGTTGGAAGTCACGGACCCCAAGATGGATTGGGCGCTCGAAAAACACCCGCTCCTCTCACCGCTCGTGAAGGAATTTTTCCACGGTACCGTGACCGAAGATGAGTACGTAAATGACGTGGTCAAGAAGTACCCGCAGATAGGAAGTGCGCAGTGGCTCAAACAACACATCCGCGAGAATTTCGTGGAGGTGGAGGGGACGCGCGATATCGTGATACAGGTGAGGCAGCTGGGCTACAGGCTTTCTCTCTTCTCCAATCACTCCAAAGAGTGGATAGACCATTGCGAAGAGAAATTTAATTTCCATCAACTGTTCGATGAGCGCGTGTATTCATATGAGATAGGCGCCTCCAAGCCAAACCCGCGCTCATACCAGGCGGTTCTCGCGCAACTGAAAACTACGGCGGATAAGTGTCTCTTTATTGATGATTCCACTATAAATATTGAGGCCGCCCGTATGCTCGGTTTTTCCACGATACTGTTCACCGGCGCCAGCGACCTGCGGGAGGAGCTCAAGCGCATGCTCCCCGATTTCACGTGATTTTTATTTGCGCACAGATGTGATACTGTGCGTTTTTATGCCAAAGCTGAAACGTCTCGCGGCACTGATACGGCATCACATACTCACTTCGTCCACGGCCGCCGGCTCAGGGCATCCCACCTCGTCCCTGTCGGCGACGGACCTTATGACGGCTCTATTTTTCGGTGGGTTCTTTCGCTTCGACGTGAAGCATCCCCAGCACTACAACAACGACCGTCTCATTTTTTCCAAAGGACATGCCTCGCCGCTTTTTTATGCACTCTGGGCGGTTGCCGGCGGCATCCCGAAGAAGGAGCTTAACACCTTGCGTAAATTCGGCTCGCGACTGGAAGGCCACCCGACCATGGAATTTCCTTTTACCGAGGTGCCCACGGGCTCGCTCGGTCAGGGTCTTGCCGTCGGTGTCGGCATGAGCCTTGTGGCGAGGCGGGAAGGGCTTCCCTTCAAAACGTACGTACTCCTGGGTGACAGCGAGATGGCGGAGGGCTCGGTGTGGGAAGCGATGCAATCAGCCGCGTATTACAAACTCAACAATCTCACGGGCATCATCGACGTGAACAGGTTGGGACAGAGCAGAGAAACGATGCACGGACATGATGTGGCGGCGTACGCACGCAAGTGCAAAGCCTTCGGATGGGAAGTAATCGTCGTAGACGGTCATGCGCTTCCCGAGATTACATCAGCGTTCCAAAAGGCGTCGCGTGGGAAGGGAAGGCCCGTGATGATAATTGCGAAGACCTTCAAAGGCGCAGGCATCTCTTTCCTCGAAAACAAGCCGGATTGGCACGGCAAAGCTCTGAAAAAGGGTGAGCTCGAAAAGGCGCTCGCTGAACTCGGTCCCGTCAAGACGTATGAGACGGCACCGCTGAAGAAACCATCTCTGCGAAAGTGGAAGCAGCAACCGGTGCGCGCGGCCGCGCCCGTTGCGTACAAGAAGGAAGATAAAGTCGCGACGAGAAAGGCGTACGGCAACGCGCTTACAAGGATACGGACGAAATATCCGCACATGGCGGTTTTGGATGCCGAGGTGAGCAATTCCACGTATGCGGACGGTTTCAAGAACGCATATCCAATGGACTTTTTTGAAATGTTCATTGCTGAACAAAATATGGCGGGTGTCGCGCTCGGGATGTGGCGGCGCGGCAAGATTCCGTTCATCTCGACTTTCTCGGCCTTTCTTTCACGCGCATATGACCAGATACGGATGGCGCAGTATGCGGGCGCGCACATAGTGTGCGCAGGTTCCCACGCCGGTGTGTCTATCGGCGAGGACGGCGCTTCCCAGATGGGACTCGAAGATATTGCGATGTTCAGGAGCGTATTGGGTAGTTCCGTTCTGTATCCGTCGGATGCCGTATCGTGCGATAAATTGACCGAGGCAAGTGCGGGGCACAAAGGCGTCATCTATATCCGGACGACCCGGCAAGCAACTCCAATTCTTTACGAAAATGACGAAACATTTCCCATCGGCGGCAGTAAGGTGCTGCGCCGGAGCGGGAAAGACGTCGCCACGGTCGTGGCTGCAGGTATCACACTCCACGAGGCCCTTGCCGCGCACGCCATCCTGAAAAAGGAGGGTATCAACGTCCGCGTTGTTGACCTCTACACCGTGAAGCCGCTCGACGTGATGACACTGAAGAAAGCCGCAAAAGAAACGGGCACCGTCATCACGGTAGAAGACCATCATATTGAAGGAGGATTGGGCGAGGCGGTTGCCCGCGCGCTCTCGCAATCCGGCGGGAAAGTGCTGTGTCTTGCGGTAGAAAAAATGCCGCACAGCGGCAAACCCGAGGAACTGTTGGCGTACGAAGGCATTTCGGCGGCGGCCATCGTAAAAGCGGTCCGTTCGGTTGCATAAGGGTTATACTGTTCCGTATGGATAAGGTACCTGATGCGGGCCCCAGAATCCGGCAAAGGAGGATCCGCGAGGAGATCAAATCGCGGTTGTACATGAAGCAAACCTGGGTGGATTCTCTCTCGGAGTTTCTCACACTCAAATTCGGCACAGTGCCGTTCCTCATAGCAAATGTCGCTGTCTTTATATTTTGGATACTTATCAATATCGGTGATATTCCGGGCATCGGCACGTTTGACCCCTATCCGTTCAATTTTCTGACGATGGTCGTATCACTCGAAGCCATCGTGCTCTCGATAATCGTGCTCATCACGCAGAACCGCCAGAGCCGCATGGAGGATATACGCGACCAGATTGATACCGAGATAGACGTGCGCGCTGAGGAGGAGATAACGAAAGTTCTCGTCATGCTCGACAAGGTGGCGCGGCACCTGGAGGTGCCGCTCGAAGAGGACCCCGAATTGGAGCGAATGAAAGAGCGAACGGACCTCAAGCGCATCCGTACGGAAATCGAGCGCCATTCGGGTCAACGGCACTATCCACAGCTTTAGTTGACTAAAGCGCTCCATTAGAGTAAAGTGGGAGGATGAACTGGAGTACACCGCGAAATACCCAATTGGTGCGCGCTCTATTGTTTTTACGGACCCCCGACGAGGCGCGGCGTTTTTTGCGCGATTTGCTTACGCCCGACGAGATAGATGAGTTCTCCAAACGGTTCCGGACCGCCGAAATGCTCTCGAAGAAAGTGCCGTACTCTGTTATCGAAAAGAAAACAGGCTTGAGCTCGACCACGGTCGCCCGCGTCGCCCATTGGTTGCACCACGGCAAGGGTGGATATGGTTTGGTGCTTAAGCGTCTCGGACATTGAAGTGAACAGCATAGAAGCCAGCCCACCCGCAAGCGGGTGGTTTTTATTAGTCCCCGGTACCTATCACCTAACAAATGCATTATGAAAACTCAAGAACGGTTAAAAATCGCAGTTCAAAAAAGCGGCAGGCTGTACCAAAGCAGCATGGATTTTTTGACCTCCCGCGGACTGGCCTTTTCCCCGGACAGCAGGTCGCTCATCCGCACCTGTCAGAATTCCAATATCGACATCGTATACCTCCGGGACGACGATATTCCTGAATATGTAAGCCGGGGTATCGCGGATTTCGGCATCGTGGGGCAGAACGTGCTTGCTGAAAAGGGATTGACGTTGCGTATAGTGACCAGGCTGGGTTTTGCTCTTTGCCGGCTTGTAATAGCCGTACCCAGATGTTCCCGCATCCGGACAGTAGAAGACTTGCAGAATTTGCGGATAGCTACGTCCTATCCGAAGTTGCTCACCGATTACCTCGGGAAAAGTAATATCAAGGCCTCCATCGTTGTCGTTTCCGGTTCGGCTGAGATTGCTCCGCGCCTTGGTCTCGCTGATGCCGTGTGCGACCTCGTGCAGACAGGAGCGACGCTTGAGGCAAACGACCTGGTGCCGCTCTGTACCGTCCTCGGATCTCAAGCGGTTCTGGTCGGCAGCCCGGTCAGGAAACGTTCGAAGAAGCGGCTCTTACTCGACCTCAATATCAAATCGCTTATATGAAAAGATTAGCCGTAAAAATGAGCACTTTGCCTGTGGTCATGAAATTGATCAGAAATCGCCGGAGTAACAAGGCGGATATGGCAAGTGTCGTCAGCAAAATCATCAAGCGCGTCCGGAAGGAGAAGGATTCGGCTCTCTTTGACTTGACTGAAAAATTTGACGGGCCGCGTCTTCGAACACTACGGGTATCAAAGCGGGAAATTGCCGCGGCGTACGCAGAGGAAACGCAAGAGGTAATTTCAGCGTTACGAACGGCTAAAAATAGCATTGAGAAATTCCACAAGACTACGGTGCGGAAAAAGGAGCCGGCGGTTGTCGTTAGGAAAGGTGTGAAGGTATGGCGTGAGTTCCGTCCGATACGGAGCGTCGGTCTCTACATCCCCGGCGGCAAGGCGGCGTATCCCTCCACCGTACTGATGCTTGCGATACCGGCACAAATAGCCGGATGCAGAGAGATTGTTCTCTGCGTTCCGCCCGGAAAGGACGGAAAGATTCCGGGCGCTGTATTGGTCGCGGCTGACATGTGCGGCATTTCGAACATCTTTAAGGTCGGAGGCGCACAAGCGATAGCCGCTATGGCGTACGGCACGGGAACCATTCCCAAAGTTTCGAAAATATTCGGGCCGGGCAATCAGTACGTGACCACGGCAAAACTTCAGGTATACGGCGAAGTTGATATTGATATGCCCGCGGGACCGTCTGAAGTTCTCGTCTTTGCCGATGAGACCGCGAACCCGTCGTGGGTCGCAGCGGACCTCTTGTCCCAGCTTGAACACGGAGAAGATTCACAGGCGATTTTGGTAACCCTCTCGAAGACGCTTGGCGAACGTGTGCTGAAAGAAATCAATACACAACGTGAAGTACTGCCCCGGAAGACAATCATCAGTGAGTCACTTAAGAAAAGTTTCGCGATTGTCGCCGACTCATTCGACACAGCTATCGCGCTCATCAATGACTATGCTCCCGAGCACCTGGAAATAATACTGAAAGACGAGAAAAAGGCCTTGGAGGCTATCACAGACGCCGGATCCGTCTTTCTCGGGCCTTATACATCGGAGCCGCTTGGCGATTACGCCACAGGAGCAAATCACACGCTCCCTACGTCGGGTTACGCAAAAATGTTCTCCGCGCTTTCCGTCGAGTCGTTCGGCAAGAAGATGCAGGTGCAGAGAGTCAGCAGAGAGGGTATCAAAGGGATGCGGAATACGGTCGAAACGCTCGCCAAACGGGAGGGGCTTTCAGCGCACAAAAATGCGGTGTCTATCCGTTTCAAAAAGAATATATGAACATCGATTCACTTATACGTCCCAATATCAGAAAGCTGAAGCCGTACAGCCCGGCGCGGAGCCTCTACCAAAGCGGCACGTTCTTCGATGCGAATGAGAACGCTTTCGGAAGTACTGTCGGACTCCCCGGCTATTACGAGCTGAACCGGTATCCCGACCCAAGTTCTTCAGAATTGCGCGGGGCGCTTGCAAGATTCGTCGGAATGAGTGCGAAGAATATCTTCACAGGAAACGGCTCCGACGAGGTTATTGACCTCCTAATCCGCATATTCGCGGGTCCGGGGGAGAAGGTGGCGATCGTGGAGCCGACCTACGGCATGTATCGCGTCGCGGCAGACACGGCAGGAATCGAGGCGATTTCCCTCCCGCTCGACAAAGAGTTTCAGCTCAACGTTGTGGAAGTGCTTAAGAATGTATCTTCGAAAGTGAAAATAGTCTTCCTGTGTTCACCCAATAATCCGACGGGAAACCTGTTGCGTACGGCGGACATAGAGCGAATGTGCGAAGGGTTTGACGGCATCGTCGTTGTCGACGAAGCGTATATCGAATTTGCCTCTGCCCCCTCTCTTGCGCGGAAGGTCAGCCGGTCTAAAAATTTAGTGGTTATGAGAACGCTATCGAAGGCATGGGGCCTTGCGGGGATACGCATCGGCTATGCCGTCGCCGATGAGGAAATAATCAAGTACCTGGACAAGGTCAAATCGCCTTACAATGTGAATCGCATATCGTCAGCGCTTGCTGTCTGGGCGCTACAGAACGAGAGCGACATGGAAACAATGCGGAAGTCCGCAATTAACGAGCGGGTGCGGCTTGCGAAAGAGCTCAATGCACTGGGCTTCACGGTCTTTCCGAGCGAAGCGAATTTTCTTCTGGTGAAGTATCCGGGTATCTCGAAGGTCGCAAAAAGCCTTGCCGTACAGGACGGCATTATCGTCCGCGACTTCGGGAATACGCCAATGCTCGAAGATTGCATACGTATTACGGTAGGCACCCGCGAGCAAAATCTGTTGCTTTTTGAAACATTAAAAAAACGATTATGAACAAAGAAAATACAAAAGACATGTTGAGAGCGGCGTTCGTCGACAGGGACGGCGTGCTTATCTACGAGCCGCAAGACACATACCAGATAGACAGCCTGGGGAAGCTCAAGATACTTCCCGGCGTGATCGAGGGGTTACAACGCATACAGAAGGACGGATACAAGCTCGTCATGACATCGAATCAGGATGGGTTAGGAACGGCATCGTACCCGTCGGACGCTTTTGAGGCCGTACAGAGTGCCTTTCTCGCTTCTCTCAAGGAGCAGGGAATCACGTTCTATAAGATATTCATTTGTCCGCACACGCCGGAGGACAACTGTGCGTGTCGAAAACCAAAAACAGGTCTCCTCTGCGACTTTCTCAAAAATGAACCCGTCGACCGGGACAAGTCGTTTGTTGTCGGCGACCGGGAGTCGGATATGGAACTTGCAAAGAATATCGGTGTCCGCGCATACCGGATGGAAACGAACGGACAATTTCCCCGTATCGCGTCAGTAGACCGCTCCACAAAAGAAACAAGCGTGTTCGTCCAGTGCAACCTCGACGGGCAAGGACAATTCACTATTGATACGGGACTCAAATTTCTGGACCACATGCTGGAGCAGTTTTCCAAACACTCCCTTATAGACCTTGTAATCAGAGCGAACGGTGACTTGTATATCGACGAGCACCACACGGTCGAGGATATAGGACTTACAACGGCGAAGGCGCTTGCGACGGCGCTTGGCGAGCGGCGCGGCATCACGCGATATGGATTCCTACTCCCCATGGACGATACCTTGGTCGAAGTCGCTATAGACCTGGGTGGTCGTCCGTATTCCGTGTTCAACGCGGACTTCAAGCGCGAGAAAGTCGGAGACCTTCCGACCGAACTGGTCGAACACTTTTTCCGGTCCGTTGCCGATGAACTCAAAGCGAATATCCACATCAATGTCCGCTACAGCAGGAACGAGCACCACAAAATAGAAGCGATTTTCAAAGCTTTCGCAAAGTCGATGAATGCGGCTGTTTCCATTGATACGCGACTTCGGGGGGAACTCCCGACTACAAAAGGAACGGTATGAAAATCGCGATTATTGATTACAACGGGGGGAATGTCGCTTCGGTGAAAAACGCGCTCGAACGCCTCGGGTTCGAGTATGTTGTCACACGGGACCCGGAGGTCATTCTTGCTGCAGATAAAGTGATTTTCCCCGGTCAGGGCCGGGCCGGGCCGGCGATGAAGAACCTGCGCGAAGCCGGGCTCGATGGAACGATACGAAAAATCACGAAACCTTTTCTCGGGGTGTGTCTTGGTATGCAGCTTCTTTTTGAGTCTTCGGAAGAAGATGGAGTCAAATGTCTCGGTATCATCAAAGGGCGAGTAAAGAAATTTAAAGAGCCGGGAACGAAAGTTCCTCAGATCGGTTGGAACACCGTCGTACAGACGTCATTTGACCCTCTGTACGAGAATGTGCCGGGCACGTTCTATGCGTACTTTGTGAATTCGTACTACGCCGATACCGCAAAGCGGAATATCATCGGCGGCTCCGGATACGGCACTACGGTGTATCCGTCCGTCGTACGGAAGGACAATTTCTACGGTATCCAATTTCACCCGGAGAAGTCAGAAGACACCGGTATCCGGTTGCTCAAGAATTTTTGCGAGCTGGGTGTATCGAAAAAGCAAAACGAGATGCTCGTCATCCCCGCGATAGACCTCATCGATGGGAAATGTGTACGCCTGCGGCAAGGTAACTATGACGAGCAAAAGACATACAGCGGGCAGCCTCTTGCCGTGGCGCGTACATTCGTGCGTGACGGCGCTAAGTATATTCACGTCGTTGACCTCGATGGTGCGAGGCAGGGAAGGCCCATGAACGATAAGCTCATCAAAAAGATAGCTGCAGAATCCGACGTACCTGCCCAAGCGGGTGGTGGCATCCGCACGTTCGAAACAGCGAAAGCATACCTCGACGCAGGGGTAGACCGGATCATCGTGAGCACTTCAGCTCTCAGTGACCCCGGTATGGTACAGCGGGTAATTGCGGAATACGGACCGGGCCGGATTGCGGTCTCGGTAGATGTGAGAGGGGGATTCATTGCGACGCAGGGGTGGCGAACCAAGTCGTCCGTGCGTGTCGGAGCATTCCTGAAAAAACTTACCGGCCTCGGCGTGACGACCATCATCTACACCGAGATTTCGAGGGACGGAACTCTTGAGGGCCCCGATTATGAAGGCGTATCGAAGATTCTGAAGAAGCCGTTCCGCGTCATCGTGGCGGGAGGTATCGGGAAGCTTAAAGATATACAAAGGCTGAATCAAATGGGCGTATACGGCGTCATTGTGGGGAAAGCTCTGTATGAAAAAACGGTCGAGCTGAAGGAGGTGAACCGGTTTGTGCTCTCTTCGAGGGTCTTCCGGGAAACAGTGCGACCGGCACAAAGTGTTACCAAGCGCATTATCGCCTGTATGGATATTGCAGACGGTAGGGTCGTAAAAGGTACGAACTTCAGGGGCCTACGGGACGCGGGGAATCCTGTCGAGCTCGGAAAGTACTACAGCGAGAGCGGCGTGGATGAGTTGGTATTTCTGGACATTGCGGCGACCGTCGAAGGGCGAAAAACGCTCTATAAGCTTGTGGAGAGAATCGCCAAGAGCATTACCATACCGTTCACTGTCGGCGGAGGGGTGAAAACTATCAGGGATATTAAACGGCTCCTCGACGCGGGTGCCGACAAAGTCTCGATAGGCTCGGCCGCGATAGAAGATCCGGATTTGGTCACCCGTGCGGCACAAGAGTTCGGCTCGCAATGTGTCGTCGTTTCCGTGGACCCGAAGAAAAAAGAAGACGGGTCGTGGGAGATGTATGTAAAAGGGGGGCGCGAAGCGGCCGGCGTTGATGCAATCGAATTCTGCAAAGATATGGCGTGGCGCGGCGCGGGCGAACTTCTCGTAAACTCCCTCGACAGAGACGGTACGAAAAACGGGTACGACCTTGAACTTCTCCGGCGCATAACAGAAGAAGTCTCTATCCCGGTCATCGCTTCAAGCGGCGCCGGCTCGAAAAAGAATTTTTTCCAAGCGTTGACGCGAGGGTGTGCGGATGCGGCACTGGCGGCAAGCTTGTTCCACACCGGCGAAATACGCGTCAACGAATTAAAAAGATATTTATCAGACAACGGCATAGCAATACGCATATGAAATCTCTTAAAAACAAAATCGACTGGAAGAAGATAAGCGGCCTCATACCGGCAATCATTCAAGACGCTTCGAGTGGCGGTGTACTCATGCTCGGCTACATGGACAAAGAAGCGCTCGCAAAAACCGAAAAGACCGGTGTCGTGTGGTTCTACAGCCGGACGAAACAAAGGTTATGGAAGAAGGGAGAGACGTCGGGCAATACCTTACGCGTGAAAGACATTAAGTTGGACTGTGATTCTGACGCGCTGCTCGTAAAGGCGACCCCTGCCGGGCCGACTTGCCACACGGGGGACGTCTCCTGCTTCAATGAAGAAGCGCCCCGCGATGAGATTCGAGAATTGTTCTCGACTATCGAAAGGCGTAAAAAGGAATTGCCGGGCGGCTCTTACACGACTACCCTGTTCAAAGCCGGGCTTGACCGGATGGCGTTCAAGCTGGCGGAAGAATCACTGGAAGTAATCCAGGCGGCCACGAAAGAAACAGAACAGCGTCTGATAGAAGAAACCACAGACCTCCTTTTCCATCTCTTTGTGCTGCTTGTCGCAAAGAAAGTCGACTTGGGAATGATAGAGAAAGAGATGCGAAAGCGGGCGAACAGTAAAGATTCAACCCGACGGCGCAAGGGTTAACGTGGCCACTCTAGGCTGGGGAGCTTGCGTGCAAAAGGGGATATGGTACCGTGCATATACATGCTTTCAATGACACATAACGTCCGACGAACAGCTTCATTTGAGGCTGTTTAGAGTGTTTGTCCCTACACGAACTTTCCAAACGGCCTCAAATCGGGGCCGTTTTAGTTATTAAGCTAAGGAAAACGATATGGATAACAAACAGACATATCAGAAAGTCGCCTCATATGAGGCCAAAACGGGAGAGATTACCAACGTGCTTTTGCTGTACTCGGGCGGGCTCGATACTTCCGTCATGCTCAAGTGGATACAAGACCACTATAGCGCGAAGGTGACGACGCTCACACTCGACATCGGGCAACAGAAGGATGATCTCGAGGCAATACGGAAGAAGGCGGTAAAACTCGGTGCCGTTGAGGCTATCGTGCTCGATGTGAAAAAGGAATTCGCTGACGAATTCATCGCGAAAGGCATCAAGGCCAACGCGGCGTATCAGGGTGAATACCATCTTTCGACGCCGATAGGCAGAGCGATTACGGCCAAGAAGGGCGTCGAGGTTGCAAAGGCGCGTGGCATCACCTGCATCGCGCACGGATGCACCGGTAAGGGCAACGACCAGGTCCGTTTCGACGGATACGTACTCGCGCTCGACAATACGATGAAAATCGTTGCGCCCGTGCGTGAGTGGAACATGGACCGCAATGCCGAGATAGCATATGCAAAACAGCACGGGATACCAGTGCCGGTGAAAAAAGATTTCCCGTATTCGGTGGACGACAACATGTGGGGCATGACGTGGGAAGGAGGCGAAGTGGAAAATCCGGCGTCAATCCCCCTAGTCAAGAAATTCCTGACGACCTACACGCGTCCCGAGAACGCGCCCGCAAAGCCCACGCTGGTGAAGCTGATGTTCAAAAAAGGGCTTCCCGTCGCGCTGAACGGCAAGAAGATGCAGCTGTCGGACGTCATTATGAAATTGAACGTCATCGGGGGCGCACACGGCGTCGGAGTCGTGTACATGCTCGAAGACCGCATGATTGGCCTCAAGGACCGCGGCGTTTACGAGCAGCCGGGAGCGCATGTAATCATCGAAGCGCATCGCACGCTTGAGCGGGCCGTATCCACACGCGACCTCAATGAGATAAAATCGTCGCTCGACATTAAATGGGGCTATCTCTGCTATGGGGCGAAGTGGTACGACCCTGCCATGGATGCACTCAACGCGCTCAATGATGAGGTGAACACGCGTGTGGAAGGCGAGGTCTCCGTCGAACTCTATCGCGGCAATGTGAATATCGTCGCCGTGAAATCTCCGTTTGCGCTCGGACACGCATCCTTCAACGTGAAAGAGGGCTACAAGTACAATGTGAATGCGAGCGCCGGCTTTATCGAAGTCGCCACGCTGCAGATGAAGATAGCGAATGAAATCGGGCGCAAAAGAGGAAAAAAATAGCGTATGGCAAAACTCTGGAACAAAACAGGAACAAAGCTGCATCCGGCCGTTGAGAAATATACGGCGGGCACCGATTATCTGCTCGATATGGAATTGATGCCGTTCGATATAATCGCGAGCGCGGCACACGCGAAAGGTCTCAAGAAGATCGGGATACTCAACGCCACAGAACTCATCCAGGTCCTTAAAAGTCTAGACTCACTGAAAAAGAAATGGAAACTCGGAAAAGTAAAAATTACTCAAGCGGACGAGGACTGTCATACGGTAATAGAAAATTATCTCGTCGCGGTGTGCGGCGACGCAGGAAAGAAAATCCATACAGGCAGAAGCAGGAACGACCAGGTGCTCGTTGCGACGCGCCTCTATATGAAAACGCACCTGATAAAACTTCGGAAGAGTTGCCTCGAGCTCGCAGGAGTGTTCGTCAAAATTGCCGAAAAATACGAGCGCATTCCCATGCCCGGCTATTCTCACACCGAGCAGGCGATGCTGACGACCGTCGGGCATTACTTTGCCGCGTACGCGGAAAGTCTGCTCGATGATGCGGATTTGCTCGCTGCTGTCGCGCAGCACATCGATAAGAATCCGCTTGGCTCCGCAGCCGGTTTCGGCACCTCGATACCCGTAGACAGGAAATTCACGACCAAAGAAGTGGGATTTACGAATGTGCAGATAAATTCCCTCTACTGCCAGAATTCGCGTGGCAAATTCGAGAGCGTGTACATGGAAGCGCTTACACAAGTGATGCTCACGCTCGGTAAATTCGCGAACGACATGCTGCTCTTCACGTCGCAGGAGTTCGATTACTTCGCCGTCGACCCATCGCTTACAACTGGATCGAGTATCATGCCGCACAAACACAACCTCGACGCACTGGAAATTATGCGCGGCCAGGTCTCGGTCGTCGTCGCAAACCAGCTTATGGTGAAAGACATTGCGAAGAATTTGGTCTCCGGCTACAACAGGGACGGCCAGCTTATGAAAAAACCACTTTTCGAGTCGACGAAGACTGTCGCAGAGAGCCTCGAAGCCGCCGGTGTCGTACTCGCCGGACTTGAGCCGAAGCCGGAAAGCATCCGTGCGAAGATACACCCCGGCATCTTCACCGCCGACATCGCCAATGCTATGGTTGTAAAGGAGGGCATGCCGTTCCGCGATGCATACAAGAAAGCCGCCGGGATGGATGCGGGCGACGTCGACCTCAAGAAGAACATCGCAGGGAAGAAGAGTCTTGGTGCGCCGGGAAATCTCGACCTCGCGGCATATCGCCGTCGTATACGGAAAGCAGTATGAGACACCTTATTTCACTCAAGGAGCAGAGCGCGGATGATTTCCGCGAGATTCTTGCTCTTGCGGCGACACTCAAGAAAAAGTACCGGGCAGGGGAGTCAACAGACTTCTTGCACGGGAAGACCCTTCTGATGTTCTTCCAAAAAGGTTCGACGCGCACGCGCATCTCGTTTGAAGCGGGAATGACGGAGCTTGGCGGCCACGCCATATATCTTGAGGCCGCGAAAACGCAATTCATGTTCGCGGACCTTCGCGACGAGCTCCGTGCGATGATGCGGTTCGGCGACGTCTTCATGTTCCGCGCTCTCGACGTCGCGGACGTTCTCACCGCCGCTTCGTTCAACAGGATTCCCGTCATTGATGCGTGTAGTGAGAAATACCATCCCTGTCAGGCGCTCGCAGATATCCTTACGATGTCCGAACACTCGGGAGGGCTCGACAAAATCAAAAAAATCGCATGGCTTGGGATAGAGAACAATGTCTCGAATACATTAACGCTTGCATGCGCGAAGCTTGGTATTGAGGTTGCCATTGCCGCACCTGAGGTGGACGCGGACAGCATTGATACGGAACTGAACGCTATGGCTTCCGCGACCGGCAATGTGAAAAAGACCCTGGATCTCAAAGAAGCACTTGCGGGTGCACAATACGTGCATACCGATACCTGGATGAATGCAGAGTTTTTTGAGAACGGGAAGCCGAAACCGCAGTTCAAAGACGAGTACGACCGCCGCAAAGCGGTTTTTATGCCGTATCAGCTGAATGTCGCACTCATTGATACCTATGTGCCGGAAGCCGGCATCATGCACTGCATGCCGATGCATGTGGGGTATGAAATATCCCGCGACGCTATCGAACACAAAAATTCCGTCATCTTTGACCAGGCGGAGAACCGAAAGCACGTAGAGAAAGCCATTCTGCTGTGGCTTCTTGAGAAGAAGGTTTGAAGTCCACCGTGGTGCGTATCGAGGCCTCGCGTTGCTGCCCCTAAAGCGGTATAATCCTTACTTCTCTATGCAACTACCCCCGACAGTAAACTTCCGTCTAGTTTTGCGAGACAAAACAGACGGAGGGCAGACTTTCGTTTTTCGTTCTAAAATGCACGTATGAAAGATACCTCCCCGCGGCAAAACGAGATGGAGACGGAAGTTACCACGGGGCAGGTCGGAGAAAAATGCGCGGTCTTCGGAGTCTACGGTACAGAGCTCGAAGTCGCGCGACTCTCCTTCTTCGGACTTTTTGCACTCCAGCACCGCGGCCAAGAAAGCTCCGGTATCGCCACGGCAAACGGCGAGACGATGATGGTGCATAAAGGCATGGGACTCGTGTCACAGGTCTTCAACGACGAGCTGATAAGTAACTTCAAGGGCCACATTGCGGTGGCTCACAACCGCTATTCGACTGCCGGCGGCTCAAAGGTTAAGCACGCGCAACCTATGCTCGCGGCAGGCGCATCGTCACTGAAGACGGTTTCGTACGAAGACCCACATCCGAGTCTTAACGATTCCGTGTCACTTTCATCCGGCCCCGACGACGGCGCCATTGCGCTTGTGCACAACGGCAATCTCCCGACGACGGTTGCGCTCGAAGGATTTTTGAAGGCCCGGAATGTCGATACCGCGGAATTTTCCGACTCGCGCATGATGGTCGAAGCTATTGCGGCGCGCATGCGGGAGGGTGTGGAACTTCCGGCGGCGATTAAGGATGTGTACCCGCTTATGACCGGTGCGTTCTCACTCCTCATCATGTCGCGCGATTCGCTCGTCGCCGTACGCGACCATTGCGGCATCCGCCCGCTCTCGCTCGCAAAGTTGAACGGCGGATGGGTCATCGCATCGGAGACGTGCGCGTTTTCGCCCATCGGCGCCGAATATGAGCGGGACATCGCTCCGGGTGAACTGCTTGTCATCGACAAGGACGGTCTGCGCAGCGAGCAAATCGTCGTGCCGGACCCGAAGCTCGATATTTTTGAATTTGTCTACTTTGCGCGGCCCGACAGTCAGCTTCTCGGTAAGTCCGTCTATGAAGTGCGACGCAATTTCGGCGTTCAGCTTGCTAAAGAGTATCCTGTAGAGGCGGATGTCGTCATTCCGGTACCTGAAACGGCGATTGCGTCTGCCATCGGATACGCAGAGGCACTTGGCATCAGGTTCGAAATGGGGCTCACCAAAAACCGCTACATCCACCGCACGTTCATTACCCCCGAGCAGCACGTGCGGGAACAAGGGGTTAAATCCAAACTGACACCGATAAAAGAGATAATTTCCGGCAAGCGCGTGGTCGTGTTTGACGATTCTATCGTTCGCGGTACTACATCGCGGCAAATAGTAAAAATGCTTTTTGAGGCGGGTGCCAAAGAAGTGCACTTTCTCGTCGCCTCACCGCCGGTCAAATATCCCGATTTCTACGGCATTGATACTCCTCAACAAAAGAATCTTATCGCGGCCACAAAGTCCGTAGCCGAAATGCGGGAGTACCTCGGTGCCACATCGCTCCGGTTTCTTTCGTACGAAGGCATGATAGCCGCGACCGGACTCCCTGAAAATCAATTTTGTACCTCGTGCTTCACCGGCGTATACCCGATAGATATCGGTGAGCGTGCAAAAGAAGTGGTTCATTCGTAGTTTTTCTTCTCCTGCGGGGTAGACAAAGCCCGCCGCTGCGAGTAGTCTATGACGATGTCATATATGCCAAGTGAAAAAATATTAAAGAACTACGCCGACGTGCTCGTGAATTTTGCGCTTGGCGGCGGGAAGGGAATTAATAAAGGCGACGTCGTACGCGTTTCCTGCTCCGAATCCGCAAAGCCGCTTTATATCGCGGTTTGCAATGCGATAGTTGACTCCGGCGGACATGTTATTTCCAACTACGGCCCGGACGACGAACATGGAGACAAGCGCCGAAACATCAGCGTCTCGCGGCATTTTTACGAGCACGCGAAGCCGCATCAGCTCGATTTCTTCCCGAAGAAATACCTCAAAGGACTCGTGGATGAGATGGATCACTCGCTCTTTATTCTTGCTGAAAAGGACCCACATGCACTCAAAGGCGTGGATGGCAAGAAAATAATGCGTCGCGGCCTCGCACTCAAGCCGTTTATGGATTGGCGGCACGAGAAGGAGTGGAACAATAAATTCACGTGGACCATCGCGCTTTACGGCACGCCGGCTATGGCTAAAGAGGCCGGGCTTTCCGAGAAAGAATATTGGGACCAAATAATCAAGGCGTGTTTCCTCGACGAGAAGAATCCTATTGCGAAGTGGAAGGGGGTGTATCGCGACATCGAGAAGTACCGTTCACGGATGAACAAGCTTTCGCCATGCGTTGACCGGCTGCACGCGGTAGGGCCCGATATGGACCTTTGGATAAAACTCGGCGAGAAACGCTCATGGCTCGCGGGCTCAGGACGCAACATACCGAGCTTCGAGATATTTACATCCCCCGATTGGCGCGGAACGAACGGCTGGATAAAGTTCAACCAACCGCTCTACCGGTACAGCAATAAAATTACCGGCATCGAGCTCGAGTTCAAAGACGGGCTTGTAGTCAAATCGAAGGCGAAGACAAATGAGAAACTTCTGAAAGAGATGATAGCGACAAAAGGCGCGAATAGAATAGGTGAATACTCGCTCACCGATAAACGCCACTCGCGCATCACGAAATTCATGGCGGAAACACTCTTCGATGAAAATATGGGCGGACCATGCGGCAATACGCATCTCGCTCTTGGCATGTCTTATCGCGATACTTTTGCGGGCGACGTCTCGAAGCTCACGAGGAAACAGGCGGAAGCACTTGGTTTCAACGATTCGTCCGTACACACCGATATCATTTCGACGACCCGTCGCACGGTAACTGCGCATCTTAAAAGTGGAAAAACCAAGGTCATCTACAAGGACGGGAAGTTCGTACTCTAAAAATGAAAACGGTCTATTTCATCCGACATGGTGAGAGCGAGGGGATTGCGAATCTCCGGTATCAGCCAAGTGAGGCGCCGCTCACCGAGCGTGGACGAGAGCAAGCACGGCTTATTGCAGAGCGCTGCACGAGATTGCAAATTGACACCATCATTTCGAGCACGATGACGCGTGCCCAGGAAACAGCCGCGATTATCGCCGCGCGGACAGGGCTTCCCGTCGAATCATCCGATTTTTTTCGCGAGCGGAGACTCCCAAGAGAGCTCACGGATCGTGTGCGGGCGAAGAAAGAGACGCGTGAGATTGAGCGCGCGTGGCAGAAGAGTCTTGCCGACGAAGGTCCTCGGGTGTCTGATGGAGAAAACTTTGAAGACATCTGTATGCGGGCGGGCCAAGGCTTGGAGCACCTCGCGGCGCGGGGGGAGCAGAACATACTCGTTTCAACCCACGAATCATTCTTACGTATACTCATCGCGCGCGCCCTCTTTGGTGAAAGCGTATCCGGCCAGGAAATGAAGGTATTTATGCGGGCTCTCGGCATGGAAAATACGGGCATCACGGTGCTGCGGCACAACGCTGACGACCCGACACTGCCGTGGACTCTATGGATTTGGAACGACCATGCGCACCTGGGGTAGCGTGCTATCATAGAAATCCTATGCGTTTCTCGGTATCAAGCGGTACGCTCAAATTCATAATCGGCTGGGCCGCCGTGTTTCTTTTCCGCCTCATACCCTTCCGCCCGCCGAATTTCGAGCCGATGCTCGCGACGGTAATGCCTTTTTCAAAACGCTACGGCATCGTGGGCAGTTTTCTTTTCGGATTTCTCGGCATCGTTCTCTTTGACGCGGTGACATCGGGCTGGGGAAGCTGGACGGCGGTGACGGCCATATCCTACGGACTCCTCGGCGTCGCGGCGCACCTTTTTTTCAGGAAGCGCGACGCGTCGGTCAGGAATTTCCTCCTCTTCGGTATTCCGGCGACCGTCGCCTATGACGCCGTGACGATGATGATAGGTCCGCTCTTCATGCAGCAGCCGCTCATGTCGGCACTCCTAGGCCAGATTTCTTTTACGCTCATGCACCTTATCGGCACAATAGTTTTCTCGGTACTCCTTTCTCCCGCGCTGTACCGCTGGGTCATCGAGAACGAACGATTTGAGCTCACCTTCTTACGTTCTTCGTCTGTTGCAATGAAGGAAAACTAATTTTGTCTTTCCATTCTGGTAACGACCAAACTTCCAATCCACGCAAAAAGTCCTCCAAGAAGAAGCCCGCCCATGACATCGGTCAGATAATGCACGCCTAAGTACAGGCGGCTGAAGGCAATAAGAGCAATTATTAATGTAAGCACAGCTAAAACCACGGTACGTCTGTGTCCCGCCGGCATCATGCGCCACACGAGGTATATAAGAAAACCGTAGAAGGCCGCGGCGAGCGTCGCATGCCCGCTCGGGAAAGAGAAACCTGTTTCTGCGTACGCTTGGAGGGTGACGTCCGGCCGCGCGCGGCGTATGAGCTCTTTGAGCAAAAGCGCCGTCCCTCCCGCGCCGAAGACGGAAACGGCAAGACCGACGGCATAGGGAATTTGACGGCGGAACACGAAAAAGATACCGATGCAGAGCGTGAGTCCGGAGACAATAGCAGTGCTGCCGAGCTCGGTGATACCGATGAACGAAAGCGAGGCCGCGATGTCCCTTTGAGTATAGAGGTACTGCAAGACCTGTTCGTCGAGCGCGGCCAGGTATTGAATCATACAAGGGCAACGAGATAGGGGACAAAAATAATGACGCCAATCACGAGCGCGGCGAGGAGCATGAGGAGTGTGGCTCCCGAGCCAAGATCCTTGACCTTGCCAATATTGGGATGTTCATCGGGTGTGACGTGGTCGCACAGTTCCTCCAAAGCTGTGTTGAGAGCCTCTGCGGCGAGGACCGCACCTATCACAAAAACGAGGACCAGAAATTCCATCCGAGTGACCTGCAATACATAAGAAGCCGCCAAGACAAACGCAGCACAAACAGCCAGGACTTTAAAGCTCAGTTCCTCCCTCAAGAGAAAAATAATCGCGCGCCATGACGGCGGGATGTTTTGAAGCTTTTTCTTGAAGGACATCTCGGTAGTATACTAGAGCCATGAAGTTTCCGGTACAGTCACCTATGCAGTCGCTCCACCATGCTTGAAGTACTTGCCGCGTCATTCCTCGTCATGCTCGCCTCGCTTTCGGGGAAGCTCGTTACGTGGCGGCAGGCGGGGCCGCTTGTCGAGCGCAATCTGCACTTTTTTGTGAGCCTCGCGGCGGGCGTTCTTCTCGTCACCACGTATGCCCTCTCCCAAGAAATTATCGAACACGCGGGGTCGCTCGCGGGAGGTCTTCCCTGGATTATCGCGGGCGCCGTCCTGGTACTTGTGGGATTTCGCTATCTCCCTCATTTTCACCACCACCACGACACCGCCGAAGCCGACCACACGCACACGCAAATTGATGCAAACCGCATTCTCATGAGTGACGGGATACATAACATCGGGGACGGTATCGTCATCGTCGCCGCATTCGCCGCCTCGCCCTTCCTCGGCGTCGCGAGTACCGTGAGCATCCTCGTGCACGAGGTGTTGCAGGAAATATCGGAATTTTTCGTCTTGCGGGGCGCCGGCCTTTCGGCGCGTACCGCGCTTGTCTACAATTTTCTCGTTTCCTCCACTATACTCATCGGCTCGATAGGAGGGTACTTTCTCCTCGAACAATTCGCCGCCATCGAAGTGCCGCTGCTTGGCCTCGCTGCGGGTTCGTATCTTATTGTCGTATTTCATGACCTCATTCCGCACTCTATCGGCTCCGCGCGCGAGCGCGGGCACTACGGCAAACACGTGGCGTTCTTCATAACGGGGATAGCGCTCATGGCGATTTTTGTGACATTCCTCCCGCACGCGTAGAAGACGATTACCCGCGAGTTCATAACGACATCGTAAGTCGTTATAACAGCACGCGTAGTTTGAGCATATTGAAGGGTGAAGTTGGGACATATCCCCGCGCGCCAAGTTGCGTCCAAAAAGAGCTATACTATCTGGCAATGGATTTGCCCGAGAAAATCCCCCTCCTTTCATCCGTCAAGAAGCACGGGCAAGCTATGGTTAGCGAGGGAAAACGTGCTGTTGTTGAGCGTGATTGGTCTTGGCTGATTATTTGGTTGGTAATTATATTTGCTATCTGTTATAGCGGTTACCTAGGGTGGCGTGTTTTACATAATGCCGCCTATCCATTAGCAGAGCCGTATAAGAGTTCCCAAAACATAACTCTGTATTCACCTCATTATGGCGGGAATTTGACTCTTACACTAGACGACGCTGGTACTCTTACATGGTGGCCGGAGAACAGCGAACTATCACTTAGCAAGATAGTCCTCGCTCTAGATATCTCCCCCATGGTAAGCGCCCCAGAATACTATGACGAGGATTTGGATAAACAGGAGATAGATTTAGTTACTCCAAAAGGCGGTACAAAAGGTTACTTATTTGAATTGCCAGACCTTAGAAGCCATACAATAAAAATCGGAAAGAGAAGTTTTGTGGTAACCTTAATAAACGCTATGAAAAATCTCAATGGTGGTTATCAATATGACTTCACCATCTTGGGGAATTAACTATCGTATGAAAAACATTCTGCTTTATATTATCGCTGCAATAGCATTGACCGCGTTCGGGATTTGGTTAGACCCATTCGTCACAAATTCTACGAATACACAGGGCGAGTATACTGGGAGTGAGGAGCGCTAGGTATTAGACTAATTGAGTATACAGTTCCGCAAACCTTATGTCCGACGCAACGTAGGGGTACTTGTTGTCAAGGGATAAGTACCAAAAAGTTGACATGGACCTGAAAACAGGTTAGGATTCTTGCTCTTTATGCACCCAAAAATGCTGATAATTAAGGCCGTTTTGCTTATACGTGGCGGTGGTCCGCGCGCGCTCCGATTGGCATCGCAGGTCGGCTGGTGGAAGGTTGGAACCGGTATCGCGGTGCTTGTACTCGGAACTGGTGCCGTAGTTTTTATCTCCGGCGGCTCCGAGTCGGAGGCGGCACCTGTAATCCAAATACGTAGTGTCGAAGTCAAAAGTGTCGCAGAATTGTCTTCTCAGACTTCGCCGCTTTCTCTCGTCGGTTCCGTTACCTCACAATCCGAGGCGACCGTACGCGCTGAAAAATCGGGGCAAGTCACCCGCGTGAACACGTCGCTCGGTGCGGGCATTTCCGTCGGCGCCGTTGCGGCTGAAATTGAGAACGCATCGGAGCGCGCCGCAGTTCTTCAGGCGGAAGGTGGGCTCGACGCGGCGCAGGCGAATCTCGCGAAGGTGCAGGGGGGCGTACGCGACGAACAGCGCTCCATCCTGGAGGCGAACGTTACGGCCGCGACCGCAGCACTCGAATCCGCGCGCTCGTCTGCACTCTCTACGCTTCTCTCCGCATATGCGACCATGGACAGCGGAATACTGGCAACCACCGACAAGCTATTTACGAATCCGGGCAAAACAGGTTCCAAATTTAATATTGTGACATCGGACTCCCGTTTGACCATCGAAATAGAAACTACGCGCGATGTCCTGACCCCATACCTCGCGCGTGAGGCGGCCATATCGGATTCGCTCACAGCATCGTCCGATCTCGCGACTGAAATTGCGACGACGCAGACGGAAGTCCGCGCGGCACGCAATTTCCTCGACCTCATCGTAAGCGCTCTCAATAAAGCAATCCCGTCACCGGCCGCATCGAGCGCGCAGATAGCCACGTACCTCGCGGAAGCGACTGCCGTGCGCACCTCACTCACCTCGACGCTCTCGGCACTCTCCGGTGCAACGCAGAATCTTTCTGCAAGCCAGTCGGCACTCGATGTAGCCCGTAAGAATCTCGAGCAGGGAGTGACGGGAGGCCAGCCGGAAGATGTAGCCGCCGCGCGTGCCGCAGTGAAGCAAGCGCAGGGGGGCCTCGCCGCCGCGCGCGCGAATCTCGAAAAGACCATCATCCGCGCACCCATCTCCGGTACCATCAACTCGTTCTCTCTCAAGCGCGGGGATTACGTACAAATGACGGCGCCCGTCCTTACCGTAGCGAACAACGGTTCGCTCGAGGTGGTCACCTACATTTCGGAAAATAATGCGCGGGAAGTCAGTGTCGGCCAACCCGTGACGATAGAAAAAGCTTCGGGGGTTGTCACCCGCATCGCGCCCGCGCTCGACCCCGTGACGAAGAAAATCGAGGTCCGTATCGGAGTAAATAATCCGAAAGGCCTTATCAACGGCCAATCAGTCCTGGTTTCCATCGTTCGTACGCGCTCCGTATCGGGCGATGCAACCCGTATCACGATACCCATCGCTGCCGTGAAGGTCGAGGCGGAACGCACCACCGTCTTTACCTTGGATGTCAATGTCCTCGTAGCGCATGAAGTAACGCTTGGCGCTCTCCTCGGCGAACGTGTCGTGATATCCGGAGGACTTACATTCGACATGCGCATCGTCGTCGACGCGCGCGGTTTGCGCGAAGGCGAAAAAGTCGAGGTGTCCGCCGGAGGCGGATCCTCCTCGGGAGGAAAATAGCTCATGTTGCCGTTCTGGAGATTTTTCATAGAGAAGCGCCAATTCACCATCCTTGTCATTGTCGGGTTGGTTATCGTCG
>MFKY01000040.1:0-362 GCA_001781175.1 Candidatus Kaiserbacteria bacterium RIFCSPHIGHO2_01_FULL_55_37 | reverse complement strand
GGAGATTTTTCATAGAGAAGCGCCAATTCACCATCCTTGTCATTGTCGGGTTGGTTATCGTCGGCACCGCCGCGATGCTCATGATGACCAAGGAGTCCACCCCTGAAGTGCAGATACCGGTCGGCGGGGTGACCGTCATCTTGCCCGGCGCCTCGCCCGAGGACGTGGAGCGCCTTGTGACCAACAAGATGGAAGAGAATCTCGCGAATCTTCCCGACTTAAGCAAGCTCACGTCGTCCTCGCGTGAAAGCATCTCCGTCGTCGTCGTCGAGTTCAACGCGTCGGCCGACATTCAAAAATCCATACAAAAATTAAAGGACGAAGTGGATAAGGCCGTTCCCGACCTTCCCGCCGAAGCGAAG
>MFKY01000039.1:2301-8702 GCA_001781175.1 Candidatus Kaiserbacteria bacterium RIFCSPHIGHO2_01_FULL_55_37 | reverse complement strand
TTGCCTTTCTGTCCGGCGGAGAGAAGTACGGCGGCCATCGAAGCGGCCATACCGACACAGACGGTGGAGACGTTGGGCTGGATGTGATTCATCGTATCGAGGATGGCGAGCCCCGCCGAGACGTGCCCGCCGGGGGAGTTGATGTAGAAAGAGATGTCTTTCTTCGGGTCCTCCGAGGCGAGGAAGAGGAGTTGTGCCACGACGAGATTGGCGGTGTCGCTATCTATCGGACCGCCGAGGAAGATAATGCGCTCTTTTAAGAGGCGCGAGTAAATGTCGTATGCGCGTTCGCCCATCGAGGTCTTCTCGATGACCATCGGCACGAGCATCTGGGCTTTTGGGGTATTCATGGAGAAGAGTGTACCCCATGAGATAGTCTCACTCAAGTTTTTGTCTGGTGTCGGATTTGGAGGAGAGTCGGAGATGGGCAGAGACAGCGCGTTTTTATCTCACGGGGTGTATAGAAAAGAGCGGGCGTATGCAAATGGCGCGACTTCCAAATCCGGAAAGTAAGACGATGCGTGCTACGGCAAAAAGGGTTTCAAGTCCGAACCCGAGCGACTGGAGTTTTTGTTCGGAATGTATCAGAAGTTGGTGGGGCGGGAAATGGGGTCAAAGCCGTGAAAACCGGTGGTTTTCGGCACTTTTTCACGGTTATGTTGACAATACCGTGAAAACGACTACAATTCTGTTATATGGTACGGGTAATTAGCGTTTTCAATAAAATACAGTCTCTACGCGAGAGGTACTACAAGGCTGTTATCGGGAAAGACGCGCTCATCAAGCTTGTCAGCGAAGCAGAAGTCGCCGAACAGGTATACAACTCAAATGCAATTGAGAACAGCACACTTACACTTGAGGAAACTGAAAAGATACTTCTCCAGATTGAATTGGATCGGTATGTCAGCGAACGGGAAATATTCGAGGCTAAAAATCTTGCCCGCGTCGTCTCATACATTGATACACGAGCCAAAGAGCGAGAACTCACTCTCGAGATGATTTTGTCACTCCATAAGATGTTGATCTCGAATATCCGTGACGATATTGCAGGGCGGTTTCGTAAAGACAAAGAGTACGTCCGGGTCGGGAGCCATATTGCGCCAGCTCCGCAAGAGGTCGTAGGGAGACTTGAAAAGATGCTGGCAGAATACAACGCCACAAGCCATGAAAATATTATCAAGCGGATTGCGCGTCTGCATCTTGTATTCGAATACACCCATCCATTTGTCGACGGCAACGGACGTATCGGGAGAGTAATCAATAACTACCTGCTTATACGGGAAGGGTTTGTGCCGGTGAACATCAAGTTCATTGATAGAAAGATGTATTACGAGGCATTCAATGAGTTTGATAAAAATGGGGCAACGAAGATAATGGAGGAAATAGTGGGCAAATCACTCACAAATAGTTACCACAAGAGACTCGCGTATCTGGAGGGTGTGGAAATAATCACACTTGCCGAATACGGAAAAAAGAGTAAAATCTCGCACTCAAATTTGATTAACAAAGCAAGCAGGCAAACGATTGAAGCCTTTCTTGAGAAGGGCGTTTGGAAGATCGGGATACCAAAGAGATAAAAGGGGTTAGTGGTCGCGATGGTGAAGGTTTCAATACGGGATTGGGGAGATGTGTCGTTCTCCATGTACTTTTCATGCGTTTTATGGTACTATGTTGCACAGTACAGTTGCGTTTGTTGCGTTGCGTATCCCCGAAACCGAATTGAGGATACCAGCATGGCCAAGGCCAAAAAGAAGCCCGTCAAACTGACGGATCTGGAGATCGAGCGACGCTTCGCGCGTGCGGCGGTGAATCTCAAGAAAATCTGCAAGAAACCGCCGTACAAACTCGAGGACCTACAGAAGGCGCTCGACAAGGCGGAACTTCCGTTCACCGTCACGTCGGAAGCGGATCCGGTCGCCGTAGGCCTCTTCGTTTGGGCGCAGTGCGACGGTCAGAAGACCAACGCACTCGACTTCCGCGCGAAGGCGGTGGAGCGCATCAAGAGCACGCTTCCCGCCGCGGCGCGGGGGTAGTCCGCTAACGCGGTCCGGTGCGAGCTGTTCTGTTGAGTTACTACGAGGGCGCCCCGGTCCAGGCGCCCTCATCGTTTTTAATGCTGGTGGTCGTGTTCCGTATGAACGACGGGTTCGGTGTTTCCCTCCAGGAAACGTAGCGTCGCATCGTTGCGCATCGCATGCGAGATGTGCGCGCGTAGTGCTATGGGGTCCGCCTGCGGGTAATGTTTCTTCGCATGTTCCAATTCGTGCTCGAGTGATTTTTCGTCGGGTTCGATGGATTCTTTGCGCGCGATTTCGGTGAGGATAAGACGCACCTTTGCGCGCTTGTCGGCGGCGTCTTTCCAATCGGCGCGGACTTGCTCGCGCGTTTTCCCGATCCGTTTTAGATATATCTCGAAAAAGTCCTTTCCGCCGGAGGCGGATCCGCCTTCGGCGGAGAGACGCGCTTCCATATCGTCGAGCTCGTATTCGCGCAGAGCCGAGGGGTACGATATCTTCGAATCTTTGACGAGCTCATCGAGGATGAGTGCGCGACGCTTCTCGGCAGCCTGCATTTCTTTTTCGGTCTTGATGTTCGTGCGGAGGGCCTCGGTGAATTTCTCCGCGCTTTCGTATCCGAGTGACTGTACAAACGCATCGTCGAGCTCGGGCAAATCTTTCAATTCAGCAGCGCGCGATTCCTCAGCCGCTTTCTGTGCCTCGGTACCTGCCTCAATTTTATCGATACGCGCTCTCTCGCGGCGCAAGTGAGTGAGCGCCTGCATATGCTCCTCGTCGGACACAGAAATTTCTTCCTTCTTGTCGATATGTTTCTTTGCGATTTTCTTGTAATCCGGCAATTCTACAGAAGGAGCGAGCGCAGCGCGTGCGGTAAATTTGACGGGCTTGCCGGATTCCGGCGTGTCGGTCGTCACGCGGGGCGATTCGATAATAAGGAGCTTTTGCGCTGCGAATAGCTCGGGAATCTCGTGTTGTATCGCCGTTTGTACCGCTTCCCGCAAAATGGCACCCTCTCCGTACACGCGTACTATTTCCGCCTCCGGAGCTTTGCCCGGACGGAAACCGTCGAGCTTCGCGGTCTTCGCGATCTCTTTCAATGCCTCACCCCGATAGTGTGCGAGTGCTTCTGCGGTAATCTCTGCCGTTACTTCGGCCTCCCATGCGGTGTCGTCGCGGGAGGTTTTTACATTCGTAAGATAATCAGACATTGGGCGAGTGTACCCCGCCCCTTAGAATTTGCAATTTTGCATCGGATTTTCAAATTCAATTTCCCGGTACCGCAGCGGCGAAAACCGGAAGAGGTGAATCGCTATGTGGAAGACGAGGGACTGTCTCCAGGAATGAGTGGGAGTTGGTCCTCCAGATTTTGGGCATTCAGATGCGCGCCCCAGAAATACAGAGCTCCTACCACGAGCAACATCACGATTATTATGATGCCGACGACCGGCCCCGCCGAAGATTTTGGCGCGGGGGGCCCGCCTTGACTCGTGTCAGTCGAGGCAGGAAGCAGGTGATCCGCCGGGTTGAATGGAGCCGGGTTGGAAGAGGGGAGCATGACATTAGTATAGCTGGAAGCAGCCAAGTTGCCGCGAGCGGAAAAGGGGACAACCGGCGTGGGGACGGCGGATGTTCAAAAGCAGCTCGCCGACTGAGTTTGTCCGCCGTCGAGACTTGCTTCGCTTCGGACAAATCGCCGTCGTCTAAACTCAGTCGGCGAGCGCAGTTAGCCCTCCTGACTCTTCTTGTACATCACTACCGATTTCTTGACGGCCTCGATAGCCTCTTTGCGACCCTTGATGCCTCCGATGGAAACAGGTGATGGTTTCCCTTTGAGCGCTTTGTACGTTTCGAAGAAGTGCGTGTACTCCTTGAGCGCGTGCTTGTTGAGATCTTTGAGGTCCTTTACATCTTCCCAGCGTTTGTCGTCGACGGGTACTGCAAGGATTTTGTAATCGCTCTCGCCCGTGTCTATCATTTCCATGACCGCAACAGGTCGCACGGTGACGAGAATACCGGGGTGCAAAGGATAGCTCGTGAGTACGATAACGTCGAGCGGGTCGTTGTCGTCCCAAAGCGTCTGCGGCGCGAAGCCGTAATCAAACGGGTAGGGAGCGGCGGAATAATTGACGCGGTCGAGTTTGATGAGGCCGGTCGCCTTGTCTATCTCATATTTATTCGGCGAACCTTTCGGAATCTCGATGATGACGTTTATCTCATCAGGTGCATTGTCGCCGAGCGGTATGTCGTGCCATAGATTCATAGCTTGTAGCTTACAGCTTACGGCTTGCAGAAGCAAGATACAACTTCAGCAAAATATATGATGCTTACTCGGCGTCTTTTTCTCCCGACGCTCTGAAAGAGGTCGGGACCCCGACCGCATCGCGCGTCGGGGTTTATCTATTCGGCGTCCTTTTCCTTATCCGTCGCGACCTCCTCTTGCTGTTCTTCTACCTTTTCCGATGCGATATCGCGGTCTTGGGCGACGGGGTCGATATTTTTCTCTCCGGTATCAACTGCCTCGTCGTCAGCGCCCATTTCCTTCTTCGTCTCTTCAAACCCGCTTTCCTTTTGGGAGATGTCCTCTACTTGCGTGTCCTGTGCTTTTGGAGTTTCCGTGCCGTCCGTTGCCGCGATTTGTTCACCGCCCGTCGAGCGAATGTCTATTTTCCAGCCCGTGAGGCGTGCGGCGAGGCGGACGTTTTGCCCGCCGCGGCCGATGGCGAGCGATTGCTGGTCTTCCGCGACCTGGACAGTAGCGCGGTTTTCTTCTTCGTTGAGTTCTATTGCCAATACTTGTGCGGGCTTCAGCGATTCCTTCACGAAGTCTTCCGGTTTTTCGGACCATTCGACGACGTCTATCTTCTCACCGCCCAATTCGGAAGTGACGACCGCGACGCGAACGCCGCGCTGACCGACCAAGGCACCCACGGGGTCGATGTGGTCGTCTTTTGAAAACACCGCGATTTTTGCACGGCTGCCCGGCTCGCGGACGATACCTTTCACCTCCACGATGCCGCTTGCCATTTCGGGCACTTCGGCTTCGAACAATTTCGTGAGGAAGCGCGGGTGCGAGCGCGAGAGGCGGATGAATGTGCCGCGCACGCCTTCGTCCACGCGCAGAAGAAGCGCGCGCACGCGCTCACCCTGACGGTAGCGCTCACCCGGAATTTGTTCGTCGTAAGGAAGTATTGCCGTCGCGCGACCGAGGTCGACGAAAAGATTGCCGCGCTCGAAGCGTTGCACGTGACCGGTGACGATGTCGCCTTCACGCTGGCCGTATTCGGTGATGATGCTCGTGCGTTCCGCTTCGCGGACTTTCTGCATGATGACTTGCTTCGCAGCTTGCGCGGCGATGCGGCCGAAGTCTTCGCGCGTCTCGAGCGGGAAGGAAATCTCTTCGTCAAGCTGTGAATCTTTTTTGATACGGCGCGCGTCGGCAATCATGATGTGCTGCTCGGGGTTGAAGCGAGAGCGGTGGTCGTCGTCGCCGGTCGATTCTTCTCCTTCTTGTCGCACGAGCGTCGAGTCCACAACGATTTTTGCCTGGCGGAATTCCATATCGCCTGTAGCAGGATTGAAAGTCGCGCGGATAATCTGGCCGCGTTTGCCGTATTCGCGGCGGTATGCGGCTGCGAGAGCCGTAGCGAGTGCATCCACGACGGAGTCGCGGGAAATGCCGCGCTCCGTCTGGAGTTCTTCGAGCGCCGAGTTTAATGATTTGAGGTCGAATAGAGCCATAGGGGCAGTAAGTAGTTAGTAGAACGTAGTAAGTAGTCGTATACGAGCTTTTAAAAAAAGCGCCCGCCGGAGGCGGAACGAATGAGTGCAGTATAGATGAACGCTCTGGAAAGTCAACTCATAGAACAGTAGCGGCTCTCCGGGTTTCCAGAGAGCCGCATGCACCGGTGCTGCGTCAGCACGCGGCGGTCTTCTACGAAGCGGGGGATCTGCGAGACACATGCCTGCGATCACCACCTGCTCCTGAAATTTTGGTGTGAACCCGCCGAATCTCGGGGGATGGTAGACGCAGCGGGTTCAACACCCGACGTCTGCCTTTTACGGTGCCGTACCCTTACTGCAGGGTTGCCGGCGCCTCTTGTTCGGGACGCTTATCCCGCTCGGGACGATGGTCCCGGTTACTTCCGCTCGGGGCGGCGGCAGTTACCGCCTTTGAACGGTCTTCTCTTTCCTTCTTCGGACGCTGAGGCGCGTCGAGCATCACGGTGGATGTCGGTGTCGGCTCAACTCTCCAGTGTTTTGGACCGTCATCTTTCGTCGGCCAAGACGAGAAGACGACGTAGGCAAGTCTCTTCAGCATCAAAGCACCGCTGAAGACCTCACGCGGCGTGATTCCTTCGAAATGCTTCGCCGGTACGGCGTCGC
>MFKY01000039.1:0-2279 GCA_001781175.1 Candidatus Kaiserbacteria bacterium RIFCSPHIGHO2_01_FULL_55_37 | reverse complement strand
GTCGCCCTTGTAGGGTTTCTTCGGAATCACCGTTTCACCGGACGAATCGACGACAAACAACGTCTTTGTGTCGCCATCCCAATGAATTGCCTTTACCACACCGCTTTTCAGCAGGCGGCGGAGGTGTGTTCCGACGAAGTGTGTGCGGAGGCGATGGTGTATCGCCGCCCATGCAACCGCTCCGAGAACGACGGCAGCCGCGAGAATCCACACCCCTTCCGGGACGTGGAAGTTTGGGATTGATAGCGCGGACAGTTTGGTGCCCGCAGATTGTAGAAACTCTTGAATCTTATCCATTGTAGTTTCTCCTTATCATCCCCCGAACTTTTTTATAATATTTTTGCATGAATGTCAAGTGAAGGGCGCCCATTCACACCGAACAGTCTTTTTTCAAGGAGTCCGCGCATAAGCGCTGATATACTATTAGAGATATGTACATCTCCGACACCCATCTGAAGTCATTCCTCGCCGACGCGGGGCTCGTCTCGGCGAAAGATTTTGACTCCGCGGAAATCGAGGCCAAAAAGACGGGGCAGCAGGTGGGGGATATCTTGAAGGCAAAGAATGCCATTGGCGAAGACGAGCTGCGCCGCACCTATGCGTATATTCTCGGCATTCCCTTCGTCTCGCTCGTCGGCACAAACATCAAATACGACACCCTATCAATGATTCCCGAGCCCGTCGCACGGCGCAACAACATCATCGCCTACAATCACAGCGCCGAAGAGCTCGAAGTGGCGATGCTCGATACCGACGACCTCGCGGCAATAGATTTCATAAAAAAGAAGACACACCTCAAGGTCTTGCCGCGGCTCACCGATGTCGACTCAATTAAATCCGCACTCAAGCAATACCAGCAAGGCCTCAAAGACAATCTCGGCGATGTCATCGGACGCGAAACCGCCGCGCTTGAAAAAACCGCCGCCGAGCTTGCTGCGGCGGGCGAGGGGAAAGAACTGGATCTGAAAGAAGTGGCGGAGGGCGTCCCCGCCGTACGCATCGTTGATACCCTCATCCGGCATGCCAATGCGCAGAACGCGTCCGACATCCATATCGAGCCGCTCGAAGAATCGCTCCTTATCCGGTACCGCATCGACGGTATTTTGCACGATGCGATGGAGCTGCCGAAGCATGCCGCCGCCGCCATCACGGCGCGCATTAAGATTTTGGCGAATATGCGGCTCGACGAACACCGCCTTCCGCAAGACGGACGTTTCGGCGCGGAAAGCGGCGGCGAGAAGATATCTTTCCGTGTTTCAATTCTCCCGACTTACTATGGCGAGAAAATCGTCATGCGCCTTTTGCACGATTCCATTTCAGGATTCACGCTTGAGAGCATCGGATTCCACGGCGGCGGTCTCGAAGGCATGCATGAGGCGATGCGCAAGACGACCGGCATGGTGCTCGCTTGCGGACCGACCGGCGCGGGAAAATCCACGACGCTCTATACCTTGCTCGACATCGTGAACACACCCGATGTAAACATCTCTACCATCGAGGACCCTATCGAATATCAGATGCCGCGCATCAATCAGACGCAGGTGCGGCCGGAGATAGGATTTACCTTTGCCAACGGTCTCCGCAGCCTCGTGCGCCAAGACCCCGACATCGTGATGGTCGGAGAAATTCGCGACAAAGAAACGGCGTCACTCGCCATCAACGCCGCACTCACGGGCCACCTCGTCTTCTCGACGCTGCACACGAATTCTGCGGCGGGTGCCGTGGCGCGCTTGCTCGACATGGGTGTCGAGCCGTTCCTACTCGTATCGACACTCCGTGTCATCATCGGACAACGGCTCGTGCGCAAGCTCGCGCCCGACAAAGAAAAATACGAACTCTCGCGCGACGAACAGGCACAGCTCGACCGCATCATTGATACGGGCACTGTCTTGCGCGCGCTCAAAGAAGAAAAAGCCGTTGCTGCGGATTCGACCTGGAAGAATATTTCTTTCTCCAAGCCGAAGGAGAACGGACAAACGCCGTCGGGGTATTCGGGACGCGTGGGAATCTACGAAGTATTGCCGATGACCTCGACCATCAAAGAGCTGGTGATGAAAAATGCGACGGGCGATGATATAGAGAAACAGGCGCGGAGCGAAGGCATGCTCACGATGAGCGAAGACGGAATATTTAAAGCGGCACAGGGAGTTACCACCATCGAAGAGGTTTTGCGCGTAATTACCGAGTAAGTAGCGTTATACTTTGGATAATGAAGTTCACGTACACCGCTGAAAAAAGCGACGGGGAAATATACAAAGGCGTTGCCGATGCGGCCGACC
>MFKY01000038.1 GCA_001781175.1 Candidatus Kaiserbacteria bacterium RIFCSPHIGHO2_01_FULL_55_37 | reverse complement strand
CGTTCTCGAAGCGATGAAAATCCTAGCCTCTACGACCGACTTCGCGTTTAGCGGGAAGGACTACCCATCGCTTGGATTTTTCGTAGATTCGATAAACGGAAAGAAAGCAGAAAACGGCCACAACTGGATTCTCTACGTGAACGACAAACTGTCGGGCACGGGGGCCTCTCAAGCGACACTCAATGCGGGCGACGCGATTGAGTGGCGTTATGAGAAAAATTATTAAACAGCATCATTTTTGTATGAAGCATTCATCGTTTGTCGGTTTTCTTACTCTCTTCGTCTTTTTAGCGGTACCAATATTTGCCTTCGCGGATGAACCGACAATAGCGGGCGCCGTCGATATCACCGCCGAAGCGACAAGCTCGGTGGGTGCATACGTGACGTTCAGCGTGACGGCAGCCGATACTGATACGACTCCTCTAACGCCCGTATGCTCTCCCCTTTCCGGCGTTCTTTTCGCACTAGGGACAACAACGGTTACGTGCACCGCGACGAGTGCCTTAGACGCCGCGAGCAGCACGACCGAGACTTTCGATATCGGCGTTGTTGATACGACGCCGCCCGTTTTCTCGGCTCCATCTCATTCCATCATCGCCTCATCGACACTCACGACAATCCCCTCGTCGGCGTATCCTACCGCAACCGACGCGGTCGACGGGTCCATCACCCCGACCTATACCCTGCAGCAGACGGGTCCGCACGCCGTACACGTGGATTGGAACGCGGTTGATACGGCCGGCAACAGCAGCACCTTCGGCTCGGACATCACTACCATGGACCCCGCGGGCATCACGGTATCCGATGATTGCACGGTGACTGATTCAAATGGAGACAGCCACGTGTTCGCACAGACGAATACCTTCCTCGGTATCTGCGCACTTCAAGCGGCAAAAGACGCCGGCGCCGTCAGCGACTTTGTTCTCACCAACGACCCCGGTCTGGGGCTCTACGTGCAGAGCGTAAACGGCATCAGCGCGGGCGCAACCGAATATTGGGCGCTCTGGCAGAATGAAGGGTACACAAGCTGCGGCCTCGGGTGCTTGCCCGTTGCGCAAGACGACACGCTCTCGCTCGTGCTCACGGATTGGATGGCGAACACCGAGGGCACCGGCATCGCATTCAGTATTGATTCATTGACGGCCACATCAAGCGTGCCGGCCCCTTCGAATTCAGGCGGCGGAGGCACCGGCGGCCTGACGCACTACCCGTTGAATATTTCCTCGGCGCTTTCCTATCTCGCATCAAAACAAAACGGCGACGGATCGTTTAGCTCGTCACTGCTCACCGACTGGGCGGCTCTCGCATTCGCCGCGGGCGACCCGGGAGCGGCAAAAACAAATCTGCGCGATTATCTTCTCTCTGCGCGTCCACAGCTTTCAAGTGTGACGGACTACGAGCGGCACGCGATGGCGCTCGAAGCGCTCGGCATCAACCCCTATTCGGGCACATCTGTGGATTACATCACGCCTATCGTGAGCGCTTTTGACGGCACACAGATCGGCGACCCGAATCTGGACAACGACGACATCTTCGCCGTCTTCCCGCTTCTGCGCGCCGGATACGGTCCGTCCGACACCATCATTCAAAAAGTTGCCGCATTCATCCTCTCGGCCCAGCGGCCGGACGGCTCGTGGGACGGGAGCGCGGATATGACCGCCGCAGCCGCTCAAGCGGTGGGGCTATTCTTCGGCACTCCCGGCATCAAATCGTCAACGCTCGGCCAATCCCTCGGAAAGGCACAGGCATACCTCGTCTTGACGCAGCAAGCGGACGCGAGCTGGGGTTCCGTCGACTCGACGAGCTGGGTACAAACGATGATCAACTCCACATATGAGGGCGACCCGACGCGGGCTATTCCATACACGAGTTCGGGCGGGTATATCCCCGGGGATGCGATAGCGCGTGCGCAACAGTCCGACGGCGGCGTGCGGCCGACGACAGACAGTGTCGACAACCGCGTCTGGAGTACGAGCTACGCCGTTACTGCCGCATCGGGCAAAAGCTGGCTCGCCTTGTTGCAGCCGTTCTCGCGGCCGTCAGCCACAGGAATAACGAGCTCAGGAGGAGGAGTATCGGAGACCGCCGCGACCTCAACAGTTTCAACAAGCTCACTGCAAGCCGCCACAAGTACCCAGGCGATTGCCACGACGACCCCGGTCGTTGCAACATCGACACCGATTGAACCGACCGTGAGTACGTCAACACCCGGGGTTGCGTCTTCTACCACGTCCACGGCAAAACCGCCCGTGCAAAAAATTGTGCCAAAGAAAACCGTTGCAAAGAAAATCACTGCTGCACCCGCTACAACGACGCCGAGTTCAACTACCGGCAACCAAACAGCGGCGGCGGCGAATGTGGACAGCGGTCTCTTGAAAAAGGTCCTTTACTCTATCTCTTCCTTCTTCGCTTGGCTGTTCTGAGGACGTCATTCACACAGCGGGTCGTCCTCTATTTGGAGCAGCGCGCAGGTCTCGGCGAATTTCGCGGGCGAGTAGAGCGTCTTGAGATACGAGATTTCGCCCACCCCCAGACACTTCACCCCGGCCTTCTTCAGGTCGGGGGCCGCAGCATCGCAGAGTTTCCGTATCTCCAGGTATTGCTCACCAGGCGTCCCGTTTTTCGCAAACCCGAGCGCGAGGCCTTGCACGCATTGTCCGTACAATGCCGTATCCACCGTCGCGCATGAATGCGAGAGCGCGTCATAATCCGGGGGACCGCTTCTGTGTGTCGCCGCATCGTATCCAAGCGTATGCGCCAGCACTAATAGCGTCTCTTTGTCGAGATTCGGATACAAACTTTGTATTGTTGCCATCTCTGCCCCAAAATCCGGGGATGGCGCGACACTCGCGAGAATGACCCGTTTGTAACTTCCATAGCACTCGCCGCGGTACTCCGGCGGCTGCTCGCGGCAAATACCCGCCGGGTCTTTCTTGTCTATCGTCAGCCCGTATTCACCGAACGACTGGCGCACATCGAGATAATTAAACGCACCGGCGACGCAGGTGTGCCTTTCATCCGGCACCGACGTCATGGACTCGCAATTGCGGATGGCAAAAGCTATCATGCGCCGCGGATTTCCCATCGAATCACTGTCAATGAAGGGCAACGTCTGGCCGACCGCGCGATAACATTCGGCCGTTACACCCGAAGCAACGCTCTTCAGAGATTTTTCTACAGAGGCGCAGTACTCCTTTGCCATACCGGTATCCTTCGTCGCACTCAGCATCTCGCGGACGTACTGCTGCAGAAATGCGTAGTTACAATTGACCGTATCCGGGCCAAGCCGGAGAAAATGATAATCCGGACGCTGTTTGTACAGGTCGCGACCCACGTTCGTGGCCAAGTCCGCGCACTCGTCGCCCATCCACGGCTCTTTCGTGTTCAGTTCTCTTAATATACGGAACGCTTCGCCCGCATCGCCGTCTGCGACGACCATCGCGAGGATTTTTTGCTTTACGCAGTCGGTCGGTTTCTGCTCCCCCACGCACTCTTGTGCGATTGCCCGCGCTTTCGGATCGGATTCTGCGGATGCGTGCCACGAAAGGTATACAATGCCGGCCACGCAAAGGAACAGAACCAGGAATGCTGCGGGGCGTACGCGCGAAATCTGTCTAAAAAATCCCGACAACCTATTTGAAACTCTCATATTGAGTCGGGACATTGTAGAGGAGATCCAACGGATTTGGAAGTCTGCGCGGTAATCCAAGGCTGTGTAACGTATCGCTGCTACTCTCGGTACCTAAAAAGCGGACGGTACATATCGTCCTTCGGAGCGATAACGAGTTCTCTGCGGTTCACTCTCTTGGCAAACTCTACCGGTGCGTCGTCAATGATGCAGAGCGGCTGCCGCTCTTCCCCCTCGCCCATTGTGAGTACGGCAGCGGTCGCGAGACTATCCGCGACGTCTGTCTGAGTAAACTTCAGCTTGCGGCCGAACATATCTTTTTTGCCTCGGTAGTCACGCAGACCCTTGAACCCGGCGTACCCGAGCGCCACGCCGACAACGCCCGCGCGCAGCGGCATGATGCGGCTGTCGGTAATGATGACGCCCAGTTTCTTCATTTTGTTTTTTTGCTTGTCCTTCGAAGCCTTGGCGTAGTAGGACAAAAGACTAGAACGAATTTTGCCGGCGGCGGCAAACGAGTCTTTCGGCAAGAGAATGATGTTCCCCTTTGCGTTGGACTCATCAATGCCCGCATTCCACATCAGAAGTCCCTCCCTGAGGGTTATCTTTCCGTGTTTTGCCTGCAGCTGCCAATCGGACTCAGCCCGAATTATTGCCTCTTTAGCGCGCGAGGTGCCGACCTGCACGACAGCCCCCTCGGCAAGCGCGACGACCTTCGACGTCACGACAAGGACCGACCCTTCTTTCAGTTTTTTTATGTGAGTGCAAATAAAAGCGATGAGGTCTTCCCCCTGCTTGAAAACGCGGGTCTTAACAGGCCGGACATGCATAGAGAATCAGACAATACCAGATTTTAGACCTCCTACAATGAAAGCGCGAAGTGGGATAAAATGCCTCATGCAAAAGCCCCGCTGCATAGCAATCGCCGTCATGACGCTCGACGGCAAGATAGCCCGCCACCATCACCACTTTACCGACTGGTCGAGCCCCGAGGACAAGCAATTTCTCCGCGAATTCCTGAAGCGCACTGACGTCATCGTCGCCGGGCACAACACGCACGAGATAGCCGCGAAAGAACTCGCCCAATACAACCGCATCGTGCTCACGACATCAGTCGTTACGACCGAGCGCAGGGATGAAAAACTCCTTTTATCCAACCCGGAAACCGTTGACGTCAAAACACTGTTCGAGCCGTACAAGCTTGTCGGGATTCTGGGCGGCATGGATACATATACGTATTTTCTCGAACGAGATTTGCTCGACGAGCTCTATCTCACCATTGAGCCGATAATCTTCGGCCGCGGCCTCCCCCTCTTCGAGAGTACAAGAGATGTGCTCGCAAAGTTCCGCCTCGAATCAACAAAACAACTGAATGAGAAAGGCACTTTACTCCTGCACTATAAAAAAACTGTAGCGAGTGCGAAAATCTTAGAGAACGAGGGCCGGTACGTCACGAATGCTTTGTAAGACTTTATCAGCCGTGGAAAAGTCGTGTGTTTTTGTGAGAACATCCGGTATGGCATAGCAAGTGAGCCCTGCGGCCTTTGCCGCTTGTGTGCCGTTTCCTGAGTCTTCGAGAACAAGGCAACTTCCCTTCGACTTTTCGGATATACCGAGCGCTCGCAAATACGGCTCCGGATGCGGTTTGAAATGTACAACGTCGTCACCCGTTACGGAGAAATCGAAAAAATGCCCAAACCCGGTCCGCTGCATGAGAATATTGTATTGATTTCTGTAGCTTCCGGTCACAACTGCCATGAGGAAATGCCCGCGCAAGAGCTCTAGAGTTTCCAGAGCGCCTTCGACAGGCTTTGCCTTTTCCTCGAGGAGTTCCACGTAGCGTTGCCTGCGCATGGTTCGTAGCTTTTGCACTTCATCTTCCGAGAAACCTTTTTTTCTTGCAAGTTCCAGTGTGCTGATCCCTTTTCCAAGGTGTTCATCGATAAACCACTCCTTGGTCATTTCTATTCCTCGTGCGACGAACGTTTCCTTCGTGCTTTCGAAAGACAGAGCTTCAGTTTCCACCAAAAGCCCGTCCATGTCGAAAAAAATCGCTTCGAATTT